>CAZELQ010000049.1:0-8288 GCA_964513195.1 uncultured Clostridia bacterium
CTTACGCCCTCCGCTCAGGATGACCGGTTATAACGGACTTCGTAATTTGGGATCCTACGACTGCGGGCTTACGCCCTCCGCTCAGGATGACCGGTTATAACGGACTTCGTAATTTGGGATCCCTCGGCTACGCTCGGGATGACCCGTGACCCCTGCGGTGGGGCTTACGCCCTCCGCTCAGGATGACCGGTATGGGGGAGCGGCGGGAATTATTTTTTCTTTTTCTGCAGGGCGGGCACGACGAAGTTATCGTACAGCTCGTGGTTCCTCTTTAAAAAAACCGCGGAAATCTCGTCCTCGGTCATACCCTCCCGCAGCATCTCGTTTATATACAGCGGACGGTCGACGAAAAAGGCGTTCTTTTTTCTCGTATAATACACCGAATATACGGGCAAATCCTCTTTCGCCCTCTTGAAATAGGTTTTTGAAAGGCTGATAAAGCCGTTGCTGAACGCGCTTGCCTTGTCGGCATAGCCTTCGGTGGAATCCTCGGGGAAAATTACTATACTAAGATTGCTGTTGAGCACGGCTACCGAATTGCGCATAGTCTTGACCAGCCTTGCGTCCGTATACGTGCCGATAAGACCTATGGAGTTGTATATCCGCTTTGAAATAACGGCGAACAGTGTGGCGACGATAAATGCGCGCACCTTGCCCCAATGCATCTTCTGCCGATAGAAAACGCGGTAGAGATAATTCCACCTCTCCTTGTAATTCCCGCACATTTCGTGGGCGCCCCAAGGCGAGGAACGGACGGGAAAGCGGAGCTCGAAAACGAGCGGGCCGCGCGCGCCGCAGTGGTTCATAACGTATATGGCCTTTTCCGCTAATTCCGCGCCCTCCGCCTTTACCACCACGGACTTACGGATAAACATTTTCAGGAAGCCGCGCAGACAGTGGAACGGTATGGAACGCTTGGCTTTTACTTTATATTCTTTTTCCGACATTGATTACTCGATAGCTATTATATACGGATACACGGGCTGATCGGTCTTAACCGTGCAAACTTCTATTTGCGGAAATTCTTTTGCAAGAAAACCGGTTATCGCGCCGAGCCCGTCATCGTCCGCGTCCGCGCCCGCGAATACGGTTATTACGCTTTTGTCTTTAACGGGCATCTTTTCAAGTGCGGCCGAAAAAGCCGACGGCGCGTCCTTGCCCACTCCTATTATTTTGCCGTCCGATATGGCAATCTCGTCCGATTCTGCAATATCGAGGCCGCCGCAGCGCGCGTCGCGGACGGCACAGGTTATCTCTATCGACAAGACGTTGCTCGCTGCCGCGGTCATCTCCGAAACGATGGCTTCCACCCTTTCGTCGCAGTTATAAACGGACGTGGCGGCGTAGCCCTGCGCAAGATTGCCGGTTTCGATTACGTGCACGCGCGAGTCCTTATACAATTCGCCCGCCTGCCTTGCCGTCATTATTACGTTGGAATTGTTCGGCAGAACTATTACGTCTTCGGCGTTTACCGTATCGAACGCCTTTAAAAAGTCTCCGACCGAGGGGTTCATGCTCTGCCCGCCGCAGACGACGAAGTCCGCGCCCAAATCGGCAAACAGATTTTTAAAACCGTCGTTTGACGCTACCTCGACGGCGGCGACTTTCAGGCGCTCCTTCTTGGACGCGGGGACGACGAGCTCGTTGTGCTGCAAGGTCATATTTTCTATTTTTATCGTTATAAACTCGCCGTAGCTTTGGGCAATATTCAAAACGTCGCCCGGGGTCATAACGTGGACGTGCACCTTGACGATATCTCCGTCGCGCAGGGCGACTATCGACTGGCCGCCTATGCTTTCGAGACGGACGACCATCTCGTCCACCGTAAAGGTTCGGCGCGTTTCTTCCGAAAGCTCCAATAAAAACTCCGTGCAATAGCCGTATTCCTCTTCGGAGGAAGTAACGGCGGCTTCGCCCAAGGACGGCCGCAAGGATATCTCGTCCCCGGCAAGCCGTTCGCCGCCGAAATAGCGGTTAAATCCCTTGAAAATGTAAGTAAGCCCCGCGCCGCCGCTGTCAACAACGCCCGCTTCCTTTAAGACGGCGAGCTGTTCGGGAGTATGCAGAAGCGCCTTTTCGCACTGTGACGAAAAGTCCTTGAAAAGGCAGCCGAGCGAAGCGCTCCCGTCCTGCTTGCAACGAATTTCCTCGCAGCTCTCCCTGAACACGGTGAGTATAGTGCCCTCAACGGGCTTTACCACCGCCTTATAGCTCTTCTCGACGCCCGACCGGAAAGCCGAACAGAGCGTATTGCAGTCGGCTTCTTTACAGCCGTCAAGCCCTACCGCTATACCTTTAAAAATCTGCGAAAGTATTACGCCGGAGTTGCCGCGCGCACCCAACAGCATACCGCGCGCAAACGTATTCGCCGCCTCGCCTATATCTTCCGAAGAGGCGCTTTTAAGGGCGTTAAGACCGGCCTCGTAGGTCATCCGCATATTCTTGCCCGTGTCGCCGTCGGGAACGGGGAAAACGTTTAATTTATTGACTTCATCTTCTTTTTCGCGCAAGGAAACGAGGCCGAAAGAAAGCATAGTCTCGAAGTCCTTGCCGTTTATCTTAACGCAGTCGTTCATGTAACACCGTAGATAGTAAGTTTTTTAAATTTCCTTTTCCTTGCCCTTCAAATAAATCGCCACGGTCTTAGGCCCTGCGGAAGCGCCTATTATCGGCCCCATATAGTTGACGTAGACCTTTTTGGGCTTGATTTCCTTTTCCACGCGCGACTTCAAATATTCGGCGTCCTCTATGCAGTCGGCGTGAATAATTCCGATAATCTGCTCTTCCGGCTTTTCAACGGCAGCTTTCGCCATTTCGACAATCTCGTCGAGCGACGCCTTTCTGCCCTTAACCTTTTTTACGGCAAAATTTTCGCCCTGTCTGTTGGAAATGAGTATGGGCTTTACGCCGAAGAGGTTGCCGAAGAACGCGGCGGACGCCTTTACTCTGCCCGCCCTCTTCAAATAGGTCAAATCCTCGATGGCGCAGAATTGGTGGTATTTGAGCTTTTCGGCTTCGATGCGGTCGTAAACTTCCTTTGCCGACTTGCCCTCGCTCCTCATTACGGCGGCGTCCACGGCCATAAGCCCTTCGCCGAGGCAGCTGTTGAGAGCGTCTACGCAGTATACTTTGTTGTCGGGGTACTTTTCCGAAAGCTCCTGCGCGACTACCGCGCCCGTATTTACAGAGCCGGAAAGCGCGGAGGAGCAGCCGATATACACGACGTCCTTGCCCTCTTTAAGATGTTTTTCAAACGCTTCGTTAAAGGATTTCGCGGGCACCTGCGTGGTCATAATGCGCGTACCGCCCTTCATAATGCCGTACAGCTCGTGCGCGGTATATAAATCCCAATCGAGCGATGCGGGCAATTCCTTATCGTCGTACGTTATGTTCATTTTGACGTATTCGATGCCGTACTCTTCCCTTACGTCCTTTCCGAGGTCGGAGCAGGAATCGGTCATAACTATAAAATCAGCCATATTTTTTCTCCTGTCGTGTTTGTGGAATAATTGTAACATATTTTTATTACAATATCAACTTATATATTTTACTTGTTGTGAAAACGAAGTGAAATTTACCAAAAAACAACAAGAAAGGAGCTTGCGGAAAAGCTCCTTTCTTGTCCGTTACGGATTTGCCCGTTAAGTCCGTCCGTCGTTTTCCCTCGCGGTGGCTAACATAAGCTTTATCCGGTTTTCCTGATTGACCTTTGTTGCCGACGGGTCGTAGTCCACGGCGACTATATTCTCGTTTTTATACAGCGTTTTAAGCGTCCGTATTACGCCCTTGCCGGCTATGTGGTTGGGCAGGCAGCCGAACGGTTGGGCGCAAACCACGTTGGGCACGCCCGTTTCCGCGAGCGCGGCCATTTCGGAGGCTATCAGCCAGCCCTCGCCCATTTTTACGCCTTGGTTTATTACCTTGTCGGCGCAGCGCCTGAGGTGCTCGAAGTCGTGAACCGGCTCGAACGTGCCGTCCTCTTCAAACAGCTTTATTATACCCAACTGCATACGGTGCAGATATTTATACAGAATTTTGTTTACGCACCAAAAAATACCCTTTCTGCCATAGAAAACGCCGTCGTTGACGTTGTTTACTATGCAATACAGTATGAAGTCCATAAGCGCGGGAACTACCGGCTCGCATCCTTCCGAGAGCAGGAATTTCTCCAATCCGTTGTTGCCGAGGTAGGCGTACTTTACGTAAATCTCGCCTACTATTCCCACCTTGACCTTTTTCCCGCCCGTGCGCTCGACGGCGGCGAAAGACGAAATGATTTTTTTCTGCGTTTTTTTGAATTTTTTATAGCCCTTACTTTTAAAGCTTTCGGAGATATCGCCGACAAGCGTTTTGCGCACCTCGTCTGCGGCGCCAGCAACCTTTTCATAGGGCTTGGTCTGGTTGTAGCACCACATTATCGTGTCGCCGTAGAATATTGCGTACACCAGCTTTATGAGAAGCTTAAAGCTTATTTTAAAAGACGAGTCGCGCTCCAATCCCGAAAAATTGACCGAAATTACGGGGACGTTGGGGAATTCCGCCTTGAGCGCCTTGCGGATCAGCGGTATATAGTTGGACGCCCTGCATCCGCCGCCGGACTGAGTTATGAGTACAGCCGTTTTGTCGGGGTCGTATTTACCGCTTTTGAGCGCGTCCACGTACTGCCCCACCACGCAAAGGCAGGGGTAACAGGTGTCGTTATGCACGTGCTTTAAACCCTCGTCGATGACCGTGCGGGAATCGTTCTTGAGTATCTCTACGTCGTAGCCCTCCTGTAAAAGCAGCTTCTCGATAATCTCGAAGTGCCAAGGGAGCATGTCGGGAATAAGTATTTTATGCGTGCTCTTATATTCGTCCTTCCACTTGGGGTAGTCTTCCCTGTAGTCAACCGTCTTTACCTTACTCATGGGCTTTGCCCTCTCTTCTTTCGGCCTCCTCTATCGCCGCAAGCATACTGCGGAGGCGTATTTTTACCACGCCGAGGTTGTTTATTTCGTCAATCTTTATCTGCGTGTACAGCTTTCCGTTCTTTTCCAAGAGGGCGCGCACTTCGTCGGTGGTTATGGCGTCTATGCCGCAGCCGAAAGACACGAGCTGTACCAAATTGACGTCCTTGTTTTCCGCGCAGAACTGCGCCGCCCTGTAGAGGCGGGCGTGATACGTCCATTGGTTGAGCACGTTTACGCGCACCTGCTCCGCCCTGTCGAACACTCCGTCCTCGGATAGCACGGCTACCCCCAGCGAAGTGAGCAATTTATTTATACCGTGATTTATTTCGCTATCGAGATGGTACGGTCTGCCCGCAAGCACGACGATAGGTTTTTTCTGCGCGCGCGCCTCCTTCAAAATATAGTCGGCGCGGCCGCGCACGTCCTTTTCGTATCTTTCAAGTCTTTCCAGCCCGACCTTGAGCGCCTTTAACGCCTCCCTTTTCTTCACGCGGTAGTCGGAAAGCGCCCCGCACAGCCTTTCGGCCGCATTGGGAAGGTTATTCAAATCTATGTAGGGCATGCGGAAGTTCTTGTCGGTCAAGCGCTCGTTGTTCGCTTTTAAAAGCTCGGGGTAGTACGCCACGACGGGGCAATTATAGTGGTTGACCGAGTCGTGCTCGTCGATATTGTAGCTTTCGCAGGGCATAAATATGAAGTCTACGCCCGCGTTCAATAGGCTCTCTATATGACCGTGAATGAGCTTTGCGGGGTAGCAAGCAGTATCGCTTGCGACAGTGTGCTGACCCAAGAAGTACAGCGAGCGCGAGGATTTTTCGCTGAGCACGACCTCGAAGCCCAAGCTCTCGAAAAAGCCCGCCCAGACGGGGAGCTGTTCGTACATGCCCAGCTGTAAGGCAAGCCCGACCTTGCCGCGTTTTCCTTTCGTTCCCTCTATGCACTTTGGCAATCTGTCCTGTTTATATGCGTATATATCAAGCTCCGGGGAGGCAGGCTTTTGCCCCGCACCCCTCTCGCATTTGTTGCCGGAAACGTAGCGACGGCCGTCTGCAAAGGTAAGTACATTTATATTGCAATTGGAAGTACAGCCGTGACAGTTTGTGGATTTTGACGAATAATTAAAATCTTGAAGCGCTTTCGCGTCGAGGGTTGTACTCTCGCCGCGGACGTTTTCCTTGGCATATAGTGCGGCGCCAAACGCGCCCATAAGCCCCGCTATGCCCGGTCTTATGACCTTTTTGCCCGTCTCGAGCTCGAAGGAACGGAGCACGGCGTCGTTTAAGAACGTTCCGCCCTGCACTACTATGTTTTCGCCGAGCTCGTCCGCGCTTGCCGCGCGAATGACTTTGTAAATCGCGTTTTTAACTATAGACGAGGACAGGCCTGCCGAGATGTCCTCTACCGACGCGCCCTCCTTCTGCGCCTGCTTTACGGCGCTGTTCATGAATACCGTACAGCGCGAACCGAGTTCGACGGGGTGCTTTGCAAACAGACCGCACTGCGAAAACTTGTCTATCTCCATGCCCATCGCGCGCGCGAAGGTCTGTATGAACGAGCCGCACCCGGAGGAGCACGCCTCGTTTAGCATTATGGAGTCTATCGCGCCGTTCTTGATTTTGAAGCACTTTATGTCCTGTCCGCCGATATCGATAATGAAATCGACCTTGGGGTTGAAATGAAGCGCGGCCTTGAAGTGCGCGACCGTTTCGACTATGCCGAAGTCTGCCTTTATCGCCGCTTTTATCAAATCCTCTCCATATCCCGTTGCCGCGCTGCCCAGAATTTTTACGCGGCCCTGCGAGAGGTTAAAAATTTCTTTTAATTTTTCGATTACTATGTCGAGCGGCTGACCGTTGTTGGACTGATAGTGCGAATACAGTATGCGGCAATCGGGGGTTATGAGTATGAGCTTCGTGGTCGTGGAGCCAGAATCGATACCGAGATACGCGCCGCCCTCGTAGGTGGCGATATCGCAGAAGTCGAGGTTAGTCGCCCTGTGGCGGGCAACGAACGCCGTGTATTCCTCCCTGCCCGCAAACAGGGGACTGCCCGTTATTATCTCGTCGCTGCCGCCCGCGTTCTTGACGCTGCCGATAACGTCGGTAAGTTCCCGCTCTTCCGCCACCGCAGAATGGAGAGCGGCGCCGATTGCCATAAAGCAGGGCGCGTCCTCGGGAAATACCGCATTGTCGTCGGAGAGCTTCAAGGTCTGTTTAAACGCCCTTTTCAACCCCTCCAAAAAGTGGAGAGGTCCGCCTAAAAAGAGCACCTTGCCCTTAATTCTTCTGCCTTGGGCAAGACCGGACACCGTCTGGTCGACCACCGCCTGAAATATCGACGCGGCGATATCGGCCTTGTTCGCGCCCTGATTTAAAAGGGGCTGTATATCGGATTTGGCAAAAACGCCGCAACGCGACGCTATGGGGTAGACCCTTTCCGCGGAAAGAGAGAGCTTGTCCATCTCGTTTACGGAAATATTCAAAAGGGTCGCCATTTGGTCGATAAACGCGCCCGTACCGCCCGCGCAGCTGCCGTTCATTCGCTGTTCGGTGCCGCCGGTTATGAATATGATTTTCGCGTCCTCGCCGCCGAGCTCGATTGCGGCGTCGGCGTCGGGGTAATACTTACGTATCGCGGTGAACGCTGCCTGCACCTCCTGCACGAACGGAAGACGGCTTCTCTGCGACAGCCCTAAGCCCGCGCTGCCCGTTATAAAAACGCGGTATTTGCCCGGGTAGAGAGCGTTGACCTTTTCAAGCTCCTCGATAACCGTTTCCTTTACTTTGGCAAAATGGCGCACGTATGACTTGTAGAGAATATTTCCGCTCTCGTCTATAACTGCCGCCTTTACCGTGGTAGAGCCTACGTCTACACCCAAATATTTCGCCATTATATTACCCTTTGTAAAACAATCGTCGGTTTATTATATCACAAAGCGAAACTTTAATCAAATTTTTAATGTGAAAAAGAAATGTTAATTGAGGGAAATTTTCGTCCGGCTGTCACCGCCGGCATCTCCGCACGTAGCGATACGTGACGCGCGGCTTATGCCGCCGTACTTGTTCTTTGTGGCCATTCCCCCCCTGATATGCCGCTCCGAAAGGTTTTTATCGAGCACTGCGCGCACCTGTTTGAATAGCGTTTTGTCGATGCCCCGAAGGCGCTCCGTAACGTCTTTATGTACGGTGGATTTGCTTATGGAAAAGTGCTCCGCCGCCGCCCGAACCGTGCTGCTTGTTGAAACTATGTACTCCGCCTCTGCAAGTATGCGCATATGAAAATCCAACATATATTTACCCCTTTTAGGGTATTTATATGTTGGATTGTGTCGAATTATGA
>CAZELQ010000050.1:0-8266 GCA_964513195.1 uncultured Clostridia bacterium
TCCGCATGGTGGTGATGTCCGTGGCCGTGGTCGTGGTGGCAATGGCCGTGCTCCCCGTCCTCGTCCTCATCGTCCTCGTCGTGGTCGTGGTGGTGATGGCCGTGTTCGTGCTCTTCTTCGTCATCGTCGTGGTCGTGGTGGCAATGGCCGTGCTCCCCGTCCTCATCGTCCTCGTCGTGGTCGTGGTGACAATGCTCCGGGTGCGTAAGCTTTTCAAGCTCGCTCTCCAACGTGGATGCGTGCTCCATGGCCTCTAAAATCTGCTTGCCGTTCAGTGCGTTCCAAGGCGTGGTGACCACGGTAGCGCCGCCGTTGTGCCCGCGGACGAGCTTTAACGCTTCGGCCGTCTTTGCCTCGCCCGCGACGTCGGTATGGCTGAAAACTATGCAGGCCGCGCTCTCTATCTGGTCGTTGAAAAACTCGCCGAAGTTCTTCATATATACCTTGCACTTGTTTGCGTCGACCACCGCAGTGAGGGAATTTATGCGGCAGTCCTCAAGCTCCGCCCTCTCTACGGCGCGCACGATATCGGAGAGCTTGCCCACGCCCGACGGCTCTATTATTATGCGGTCGGGGCCGTACTCCTCTTTGACCTTTTTCAAGGCTTTCGCGAAGTCGCCCACGAGAGAACAGCAGATACAGCCCGAGTTGAGCTCGTTGACGGTTATGCCCGCTTCCTTCATAAAGCCGCCGTCGACGCCTATCTCGCCGAACTCGTTTTCTATAAGCACGAGCTTTTCGCCCGCGTAAGCTTCCTTTATCAGCTTCTTGATGAGAGTGGTTTTACCCGCGCCCAAAAAGCCTGAAAATACGTCTATTTTCGTCATTATAATCACCTTCCGTTTTAGACGAAACTATCTTCATCACTATTTTCTTGAATAAATCTTTTTGCCCCTGTCGTCGTTGACCGATTTTGTCGTACTTCTCTACGCACAGCAAAAGGTTTGTCGCGGATTTATCAAAGAATTATGCGCTTAGAACAATTAGTGACGGGGATGGTTTCGTCTACGCGCTGAAATATTTTTTATATATTCTATATAAATATTTTACAAATGTCAAACTCTATATGAACGTTTTACGACGTTAAACGAAAATAAACCCAAACGCTTGCCGCGTTCGGGTTTATAACGGTACGGCCGCTTCCCGCGCAAATCCGCGCCGATGAAATTGCGGCTTATTTGTAGGTGAGCTGCCTGAACGAGCCGTCCACCTTGTGAATCACGATTTTGGCCTCTTGGTTGCCCGCGACCTCTTTGGCGTATTCGATAGCCTCGGCCTGAGTTTTGAACAGCTTTAACGCCTTGGCGCCCTTTGCCGCCTTGACCTGCCACTTGCCGTCCTCCTTGCGCTTGGAGATATGGTACACCTTTACGGCGGACGCGCTCTTTTCCTCTTTCGCGGATTTTTCGCTTTCGGCCGCCTTCTTTTCCTCTTTCGCGGGCTTTTCGCTCTCCTTCACTTTCTTTTCCTCCTTTACGGGCTTGGCGGTTGCGCTCACGGGTTCCGCGGTCTCCGCAGCGGCAAGGGGCGCGGCTTCTTCGTCTTCGTCGGCCGTAACCTCCTCTTCCTCTTCCGCGTATTCCTCGTCTCCGTCGTCCTGCGCTTCGGACTTCTTAATGCTCCTTACCACCAAAACTATGATGACGATAAGTATAATTGCCGCGACGATAGCAATCGCCGTCCAGCCCCAGGGATTAAACCATTCGGGTAATAAAAGATTCCTCATACCGTACTCCGTGCGAAAATTTTGTCGTTTACGGTCTTATTATAAACTCTATCGCGCCGTTTGTCAAGTATCGGAAGGCGCCCGCCCGCGTTAAACGCCGCGCCCGCGCATTTTATTTTTCAATGAGCTAAAAAGAGTTTGAAAAAGGGCGCATATATGTGTTATATTATCTATGAGGAAATTATGTACAGGGAATTATTGGAAACGGCGCAAAAGGCGGCGGCGGACTACGGCGAAACGGCGCGGCTGTTGGAATACCCCGAGGTTCAGGCCGACAAGGCTTGGTATCTCTCGGTGTTGGAAAAATACAACCGCCTGAAAGCTTTGGAGAACGCCGCCTCCGCCCTCTCCGCGCTGATTTCCGAAGAAAAGGAATTGCGTGCGCTGTCGTCCGTATCCCGCGGCGGCGAACGCGACGCGGTTTACGGAGAAATTTCCGCCGTGCTCACAAAGCAGAGCGAAGCGGCAAAAAATCTGTGCCTGCTGCTCGGCGTAAAGGACGGGAGCGGCGGAGCGTATTGCCGTATGCTCGCCACCGACTCCGCCTCCGCCCGCGTGGGCGAAAAGCTGTTCGCACTGATAAAGGCCGACCTGACAGGCCGCGGCGCTTCGGTTTACGGCGAAAAAACCAAGCGGGCCAAAGGCGGCTATACGGAGGAGATAAGCTTTACCGCAAGCGGCGCTTCGGCGCTCTTACGGCTCGCCCCCTTAAGCGGCGTGCATAAGGCGGGCGACGGTCTGCTGAAACTTGCCGCCACCCCCGAAAAAGCGCCCCTGCCGACGGTTAACGGCGACGACCTCAGGGTCGATATCTTTCGTTCCGACGGCGCCGGCGGGCAAAACGTGAACAAGGTGGAAACGGCAGTCCGCATAACCCACCTGCCGACGGGCGTTTCGGCGGTATGTCGGGACGAGCGCAGCCGGCTCAGCAACGAGCGGCGCGCCTACGAGACGCTTTTAAAGCGGCTGGAGGAAAGGCAAAACGGCGAGGAGCTTGCGCGGCAGAGTTCGGACGTTGCCCGACAGCTGAAGATAAAATCCCCTCTCTCTTTCGACCCTGCGGGCGGCCGCCTGACCGACGGACGGCTCGAATACTATAAAAGCTACCCCTTCCCGATGACCGAGAGGGAATTCGGAGAATATATAGACTGTCTGATTGCTACGGGTAAATAATCTTGGAAAACGAGCTTAAGGTAACGCTGAATACGCGCGTAATTCTTCTCTCTTCCGCCCACAGGGCGTACAAGACCGAGGGCTTTATTTCGCTTACCAAAAAAATTACGGCCGCGGACGCCTTTATTTCCCGCACGGCGGAGAGCCTTTACGGTCTGAACCTGCCTCGCGGAAGCTATACCGCGGCGACGGACGACGGGCAATACACCCTTTACTTTTACACGGGCGAAAAAAACGGGCGCCTCAACGCGGGCGACACCGTATTCTATAACCTTACGAGGGGTTATCTCGCCGGGGACGGCACGGACAGGAAGCTCTCGGAGCTGCTTTCCTCCCGGGAGTTCATAACCTTAACCGTGCGTGCGGAAAACGCCGCAAAGCCCGACCTGAACAAGCTTTATATCGTGCCCGCGGACGGCTCGGGCGTAAGCTTCCCCCTTCTGAACTCCGCCCAGCGCGAGATTGTAGAGACTGAGGACGCCAATATGCTTGTGCAGGGCGTAGCGGGCAGCGGCAAGACCAATGTTTGCGTGGAGAAGATAGTTTACTGCGCTTGCAGGAACTACGGCGGCAGAGTGCTGTACACCACCTTTTCGCGCGGGCTTCTGACCGAAACCAAGAACCGCGTCGGCATGTTCGTTTCCGCCATTGACGAGCTGTCGGCCGCCTTTGAAAGGGGCGCCGTCAGATTTCTCGGCGACGATAAAAAGCGCGCCGTTGAAAACAAGATAGGCATTCTCTTCGACACCGACGACGACGGCGGCATAATAGATTCGCTGAAGCGCGTTTCGGCTTTTTTGAAAGAAAAGGTGGACTACCTTTTAATCGAGGACGTCTACGCCGACCTGTTCGGGGCAAAGCCCGTCGCAGGCGAACAGACCTTTACGGAAAAATATATCGGCGGGCAGAAAAACTACCGTCTTTCGGGCGCGCTGGAAAAGATAAAGCATATATCTCCCGAGATAATCTTCAAGGAAATCTACGGAATGATTTTCGGCAAGTACGAGCCGTCCTCGCCCCGCAAAATGATGGAGCGCGGGGAATATATCGCGGCGAGGGCGGATAGCTTCACGCGCGCGGAGTGCGAGATAATTTACTCGGTCGCGGCCGACTACGCCCTCTACCTCGAAAAAAACGGACTGACCGACAACAACCTTATGAGCCGCGAGATAATAGAGGCTATCGACTCGCCCCTCTACTCGGTGGCGGTCGTGGACGAGGCGCAGGACTTCACGCAGGTCAACCTGTGCATGGTAAAAAAGATAAGCAGGAAGATGTTCTGCGTGGGCGACGCGCTGCAGATGATTAACCCCGCCTACTTCAATTTCGGCTATTTGAAGCGCCTTATGTACGGAGACGTCACGGGGGTAAAGGAGCTAAAACACAACTACCGCAGCACGCGGACGATAGAGGCAATCACCGAAAAATTGGGCGAGATGAACGTGCGGCGGTTCGGAACGCACAGCTTTGTTTTAAAGGGCGAGAGCGTGGATTCCCCGCTTCCCTCGGCGGCCGTGTTCGTCAGGGCGGAGAACTTTGCCGCGGGCCTCACCGACGCGCGCTTCGGAAGCGTTACGATAATCGTATCGGACGGACGGCACAAAGAGGAGCTGAGAAAAAAGCTCGCCAAAACCGAGATTCTGACCGTGGCGGAGGCCAAGGGCTTGGAACGCGGAACGGTGGTTCTCGCCGACGTCCTCAGCGACAACGCCGACCAGTGGAGCCGTCTGGAGAAACTTACCCTGAACCGAAAGACGGCCGACGAAAACTCGGTGTTCCGCTACTACTTCAACCTGTTTTACGTAGGCGTGTCGCGCGCAAAACAATATCTGTTCGTTGCCGAGAGCAACCCGCCCGAATCGTTTAATTCTCTGCTTGCAGATTGCTTCGAGACCCTCACGCCCGACGACGCCGTAAAAAAGCTCGACGAGGTCGCGGGCGGCATAGAGATAGGCGACGGCGAGCTATGCGAGCGCATAGAGCAATTCTGCCGTTTGGAGCAATACGAAAACGCCCGCTTTACCGCCGACAGGCTGTCGGACGACGCCCTGAGAGAAGAACAGCTTGCGCACGTTTTCGTTCACGAAAATTTCCTGCGGTACGGCAGGGTGCGCGACGCGGGCGTGGAGTATTGGCGGCGCGGAATGGACGGCGAGGCGCGTAAGATGTTCATGCGCTCGGGCGACGAGGCGCTCTTCCCCCTTATGGACGCCTGCATTAAAGGCGGCGGCGCGCTCGACGTGGAAATAGTTAAATTCTACCCCTTGGTAGCCGACAACGAAATTGCGAAAAAGCTGATTTGCGAGACGGTGAAATCCGACCTCGGGGCGATAAAGGACAGACAACGGCAAATAAACGAAATACTGAAAGGCAGGAAAAAGGGAAAATGAGCGACGACAAACAGATTAAGGAACTTATAGACAGCTTTATAGAATACCGCAACGTATTGGCGCCCCTACAGGAGAGCTTGCGCGCATTGACGGCCACATATGTCGCGGTCAAAGGCGATTTGGACGCGCTTAACGGAGTCCTTTCGGGCGGCGCCGCGGGGCAGCTCGACAGAGTGCACTCCGCCCTCGCCTCACAGGCAAAGAGCGGGCAGGAGCTGATTAAAAAAATCGACGAATACGCCGCCTCGGGCGACAGGTACGCACAGGCTGCGGACGGACTTACGAAAAAGATTTCCGAAACCGCGGAGAGCTTGGAGGCACTCAACAGAATCGAGCGGAGCGCGGAAGAGATGCTCTCGCGGCTGGACGCTCTCATTTCCGAAAAGCGCGCGTCGTACAACCTCAAAGAATTGCAAAAATCCTTGGACGGCTACAACAAAAACGTGGAAAAAATAGCCGATTTTATCAACAAGGACGTCGCAACGGTGCTCAAGGAGAACGCCGACAAGATAGAGGCAATCAAGCGGGAAAACGAGCGTCTTTCGGCCATAGTCGCGGGGCAATCGGAGTCCATTGCCGCGCTCACCTCCACCTACGCCGAGACCTCCGCACTGCTGAGGAAGTCGGTCGAAGGCGGCAGCGTAAACCAACAATACCTGTTCGACGCGTTCGACAGGTGGGCTCAGGACAGAAAGGTAAAGACAAAGAAGTAAAACCATGGAAGAAAAACTCGGAGAGCGGCTTTATAGCGCGATAGAGAAAGACGATTTGCGCGCTTTCGACGAAATAGCAAAAAGCGTCAAGTGCGGAGAACTGCGGCTGGGCAGATTTCCCGTCCTCTCCGCGCTCTATCTGTGCAACGCGAAAAAGATTTTTTCCGCGCACGAGGACGAATATATTAAGTGTACCGCTTGGAAAGAACTGCCCGAGCCCGCCGACCTCTCGGCGCGCTTTATGAAGGTTGCGGGCAAGTGCCTGCGCCTCTACTTTTCCGACGTCGTAACCCCCGCCGAAATGCTTATGCTGTGCGGCGACGAAAAACGTTTAAAGCGCCTTTACCCCCGCTGCCGCGCCACCGCGTCGTCGAGGCAGAAGCTGAAAACGATTTATCAGATCAAATATTCCGCAGAGGTCGCCTTCGAGGGCGACGACATAATACTTGCCCGCAAAGGACTTGGTAAAAGAGGCAAGACGATTATAATCGCAGCCTGCGCCGCGTTCGCCGTCTGCGCCGCTATCGGCGCCTCAACGCCGTTTATAGTCAACGAGTTCCGCCCCTTTATAAGCGCGGGCAAAACCGAGGACGGGCGCGACATTTACGAGGTATCGCGGGCGAGCGCTATCGACTTCGGTTCCGACAAGGTCTATCGCCTCAAAAAAAATATCACGCTGTCGTCCTCGTTCAGAGAGGAGAGCGTGACCTGCACGATTTTGGGGAACGGCAAGACGGTTACCGTAAAGGGCGGAAGCTCGCCGTTCGGCACGCTCTACGGTGAAATGAGCGGTCTTAATTTTAAAACGAACGGGGCGGCGCCGCTATTCGATGAGATATATGCGTCGGGCAATCTGAACGACGTGACCGTAAACGCCGCGGCAGACTGCACTCTCGCCGACCACTCGGCTTTCGTCACCCGTCTGAATTACGGAATTATCGAAAACGTGGAAGTCAACGCGGACGGGTATCTCGGATTCGCTTACTCCGATATCTCCGAGGAGGACGACGGGCTCGTATTCGGCGCGATTGCCGCCGAAAACGGATTTTTGCGGATAAACGTGCTCCAGAGCGCATACGGCTATATTTCGAACTGCACCGTCAATTTCAGCGACTTTACGGTGAGCGGCGAGAGCACGGCCAACGCAACCTTGGCGGGCGTCGCGGGTCTGAATACGGGCTATATAGAAGGCTGCACCGTAACGGGCGCGGTTACCTCTTCGCAGGTCGACCTCGCCGGCGTGTGCGTGCGGAACTACTACGCGGTAACCTCCTGCGAGAACGCGGCAAGCCTTACCCAAATTTCAGACAGCGATAGCTGGAACCCGTTGGTCGCGGGCATAGCGATGACCAATGCCTACGTAATAGCGGCCTGCCAAAACACAGGCAAGCTTACCGCGCGCTCAACGGTCGTCCAAACCTCGCAGGAAAGTCTGCCCACGGCCGCGGCGGCGGGCATCGCGTACAACAATTCATACTCCGTACAGGACTGCCGCAACAGCGGCGATATCGTGTGCGAGGGAAACGCCTCCGTATACGCGGGCGGGCTGTGCGCGCTGTCCTTTTACGAGACGGTGAACGGTTATTCCTGCGGCAAGATAGAGGCGGGCGGGGAAACCTGCTACGTCGGCGGTATAGTCGGCCGGTCGCGCCCCGACATAACTTCGTCGGGCAATATCTTTTTAGACAATACCTTGCGCTGCGTATGCGAGAGCGAAATAGTAGTGAGCTCTTCTTCCGCCTCGTACGTGGGCGGTATAGTCGGCTACGTCGAGGAGAGAACCTTTTTCGCGGACACCGAAAATGAGAGAACTCTGGGCGGCGGCATAAGCTATTCCTATTTTACGGGCCGCATAACCGCCTCCGATAACGACGCATGCGGCGGAATCGCGGGCGCGAGCGGGGCGACGATATATACCGAAAATTCCTATAATATAGGCACGACGACCTATTACAATTTCGGCTCTAATTTTTACGGTAACGAGTGCGGCGCCGCCGTCGGAACGGGCGCAACGGTGACCGTCGGCGAAAACGACGAACACGTCCTCGGGGAGGGCGGCGATACGGGCGCAACCTCCGCTCCCGCCGCCGAAATAAAATCCCGCGCGGAATACGCGAACATAGTCGCCGCCTCCGAAAAAACCGATTGACGGGGTTAACGGTCACGTTGAGCCTGTGTTACTGTCATTCCGAGCCTGCCGAGGAATCCCACCGGCTAACGGACTTCGTTTTACTGTCATTCCGAGCCTGCCGAGGAATCCCACC
>CAZELQ010000051.1:0-8204 GCA_964513195.1 uncultured Clostridia bacterium
TTGATATTATATATTCGCCGTCCGAGCCTTTACGGACGGCTATATTTTTTAAATCTGAACGCAAAAAACTTAATATAATTTTTTTATCGTCAACGGTAGAAACCACGTCGGGCGCCTTCAAGCTTACCAAAGCGGCGCAATAAAAAAACGGCGCGAACGTTGTTCGCGCCGATAATTTTTTTAATTATTTGTTGTTGATTTTTTCCAGAAGTTCCTTTACGGCCGCCTGAAGCTTTACGAGCGCTTCCTCGGCGTCGGCCTTGTTGTTGGCCTTTACCGAATAGTAAATTTTCAGCTTTGGCTCCGTGCCCGAAGGACGCACGCACACGAAGCTGCCGTTCTTCAGCTCGTAGTAAACGCAGTTGCAGAGGGGGGAGCCAATCTCGCTCTTTTCGCCCGTCGCCAAATCGGTCTTTACGTTCTTGGAATAATCGCGGAAGGTGGCCACCTCGTATATGTCGAACTTTGACACGGGCTCGCTCTTCAGCGCGTCTACGACGGCGTTCATCTCTTTCATCGCGTTCAGTCCCTTGTACTGAATTGAAACGTTGCAGTCGAGCACGTAGCCGTACGCCTTGTATATGTCGTTGAGCCTATCGAATACCGTAGTGCCCTTATAGGTGTAGTAGCAAACCATCTCGGCGCAAAGCATGGAGGCGACGACGGCGTCCTTGTCGCGCGCGTGGGTGCCGCGCAGATAGCCGCAGCTCTCTTCGAAGCCGAATACGAATTCGTGCGACTTGTCTTTTTCCCACAGCTTTATCTTTTCGCCGATAAATTTGAAGCCGACGGGCGTTTCAAACAGCTCTACGCCGAAATTCTGGCATATGGGCTTCGCCATGCCCGTGGAGACGAACGACTTGACTACAGCCGCGTTCTTGGGCAGAGCTTTGTCCTCTTTGAGCCTTGTAAGTATGTAATCGAGGAGTAGTATGCCCACCTGATTTCCGGAGAGCGCCTCGAACTCACCCTTGTCGTTCTTTACGGCAACGCCGAGACGGTCGCTGTCGGGGTCGGTGCCGAATACGACGGTTGCGCCGATTTTTTCGGCGAGAGCGATACCCATGGACAGCGTTTCCTTGAATTCGGGGTTGGGTACCTGAACGGTGGAGAAGTCGGTGTCCTTGCAAATCTGCTCCTTGACGACTTCTGCGTGTATACCTATTTTATTTAAGATGGTCGTTACGGGCACGTAGCCTGAGCCGTGCACGGGCGTATAAACGAGTTTAAGATTTTTGCCGCAGGCCTTTACCGCTTTTTTGGAGAGGGTAAGCTTCTGCAGCTCCTTGTAATATTTCTTGTCCACCTTTGCAGGTACGGGCGATATGTACTTTTTAACTTGCTCGGCGGTAGGGGTAGGCGCGCCGAGGTAGTCGGTGATTTTCTGTATGCTGTCAACGACTATCTTCGTGTCTTCGGGGCTCATCTGCGCGCCGTCCGCGCCGTAAACCTTATAGCCGTTGTATTGCTTGGGATTGTGGCTCGCGGTAATCATTATGCCCGCAACCGTACCCAGAGCGCGCACCGCATAGGAGAGCATAGGCACGGGATGGACGTCGCCGAAAAGGTAGGCTCTGATGTTGTTGGCGGCAAGCACTTCGGCCGCCGTTCTTGCAAACACGTCGCTCTTAAGACGGGTATCGTAGGAGATAACCACGCCCTTTGACATGGCTTCCTGCCCAAGCCCCTTGATAAATTCGCTTAAACCCTGCGTCGCGCGGGAAACGGTGTAAACGTTCATCTTGTTCGTGCCGTAACCTATAATGCCGCGCATGCCGGCCGTACCGAACTCCAGCTCCGCGCCGAAACTGTATTCTATTTCTTCGTTGTTGTCCTTTATAGCGTTAAGCTCCGCTTTCGCTTCGTCGTTCAACCTCTGGTCTGAAAGCCAGCTCTCGTATGCCTCTTGATATGTCATTTTCACTCCTTTAATTTTTCTCTCACTCAATTTTATTGGTGTGATAAAATATTATGACGAATTCCCCCGTCCTTATAATTATATAAAAAAATCCCCCCTTTGTAAAGGGGGGAAGACGTTTTTTTATACACTAAATTTATATTTTTTGGTTTTATTCCTCGCCGCGGAAGAATTCTTCGCGGGTGACGGGGGTTTCTTTCTTGGGTCCGATTATGGTATATTCGTCCACAAAGTACTTCTGCTTGGTCGCGTCGAAGTAATTTACGAACTCATAGGAGGTGAGTATAAGCTGGCTTGCGGGAATGGTTATCAAAAGTCCTGCGCCGAGCGTGAACAGGGCGGCCGCGACGTTGAGTGCGAAAATTATAAGAATGAGCACGACGGCGGTTGAAAGCGTGCCTGCAAATTTCTTGTTCTTCTTGTTAAGCGTGTACGCTATAGCCTGCCTGTTGTTGAGCTTTCCGTGAATAAGCGAGGGAAGCCATTCGACGGTCAGCGTAAATTTGAGGGAGTACAAAAAGACTATTATTACCGCCGTAAGGAAAATGCGGAACAGCCACGAGTGTACGAATTGCAGCGCCATAAATACTACCAGCCAGATTACGACGCCGCCCACGACGTCGTATGCGAACGCCAAAGGCGCGTAGATAATGCTGTAAAGGCTCGCCTTGCCCAAATTCTTGATGAGGGTGGAAACGAACGGCGAGGAGGCGTGCAGGGTCATTTTGTCGTTGACGAGCGCGCCCACGGTGTAGTTGCCGATGCCGACCAAAAAGCGTTGTATAACGTACACGACGCACAGCGCGCAAACCGCAATCGCGACCAGCCAATTTTTGTCGGCAATCATACCCTTGAATTCCGTCCAGGACGACGAAAAGCTTTCGAATTTTGCCCGCAGCTCTTCCGCGTTGAAGTGCTTGATGTCCTCCCAGAGGGCGGAAAAGCTCTCTTTCAGTTGCTCGAATTGGGTGGTACTGAACAGGGCGTTCAGAGTGGGAATAATAACCGCGCAAGCCAAAGCCACCCCGATAAGGGCAACGACGAGGCGGTATAACAACAATTTATAAGTCGTTCCGAAATTGTCCACGAGAACGTGGAAAGCGTGTTTGAATCGCATAGTATTTTCCTCAATGTTCTCTTCAATAACCCGGGACGGTCGCGTTGACCGTCAACGGGTCATCCCGAGCGGGTTACGGGTCATCCCGAGCGGGTTACGGGTCATCCCGAGCCTGCCGAGGGATCCCACGAACGAAGTCCGCTCCCACGGGTCATCCCGAGCGTAGCGAGGGATCCCAAAGTCCTAAGCGTTACGCCGCTAAATCTTCACAATTTTGCCGACGACGGTGGTGTCGTTGACCAAAAGATACAAGTAACTGTTTTGGGAATACCTCGTAAAATTTCCGGGGTTGAAAAGCTTTACGCCGTCTATCTCTCTCTCCGTCGCGCAGTGGGTGTGCCCGAATAGCGCCACGGCGCAGCCCTGCGTCTTAGCGTAGGCGGCAAGCCTTGCAAGTCCCTGTTTTACTCCGAATTTGTCGCCGTGACAGGCAAATATCTTCACGCCTTCGGCCTCGTAGACAAGCTCGTCTTCGCCCAAGCTCATAAAGTCGCAGTTGCCGTTCAGAAGCAAAACCTTGTCGCCGAATTGTTTTTTTATATGCTGCCCGTCGGAGGAAGTGTCGCCCAGATGAATTATAAGGTCGCACTCCGAAAAGAGCGGGTAGAGCTTTTCGATTGCCGCGCGGTTGCCGTGCGTGTCCGAAAGGACGATAATTTTTTTCAAAGCTTTTCTCTGAGGTCTTTTAGCGCCCTGCCGCGGTGAGAGACCGAATTTTTTTGTTCCTCGTCCGCCTCGGCGAACGTCATCCGTAAGTCGTCCGAAAAGAACAGACTGTCGTAGCCGAAGCCGTTATTGCCGATCTCCTCGAAGAGTATTCTGCCCTCGGTCGCGCCCTCGCCGAATACTGCCTTGCCGTCGGCGGAGATATAGCAAACGCAGCAGACAAACCTTGCGCGGCGGTGCGAAATGCCATCCATACGCTTTAAAAGAAGCTGCCTGTTGGCCGCCGAATCCCCGCCCGAAAAGCGCGCCGAATAAACCCCCGGGGCGCCGTCGAGCGCGTCCACGCACAGCCCCGAATCGTCCGCGAGAACCGCGCAGCCGAGCGCCTCGTGAACGGTCTCGGCCTTGATATAGGCGTTTTCCTTAAAGGTTTTGCCCGTTTCGGCAATATCGCCCTTAAAGCCTGCCTCGGCCATCGTTATCAGTCTTACGCCGCCGAAAACGGCCCTTATTTCTTCGATTTTATGCTTGTTGCCGCTTGCAACCACTATGGTGTCGGGCAAGTTCTTCACACTCATAAAATTATTATACAATAATATATCGCAAAAGTAAAGCGGTTTAATCTTCCCATTTGAGGCGGTGAAGCTCGCCCTTGGTGTTAAAGTTTTTAAAGCCGTTTTGCCTCAGCCCCTCGTAAACGGCAACGGCGACCGAGTTTGAAAGATTAAGCGAGCGCAGGTCGCCTATCATAGGTATTCTCAGACAGTAGTCGGGGTGCGCCTTTAAAAGCTCCTCGGGAAGTCCGCGCGTCTCCTTGCCGAAGACCAAAAAGTCGCCCTCCTTAAACGCCGCGTCCGTGTGCGTCTTTCTGCCCTTGGTCGTAAAGTAATAGTAAGTAGCGCCGGAAAACGTCTTTTGCAATTCGTCAAAGCTTTCCCATATGCGCACCTGCACGAATTGCCAATAGTCCAGCCCCGCGCGTTTCAGATATTTGTCGCTTATCTCGAAGCCGAGCGGCTTTATAAGGTGCAGCCTGCAGCCCGTGGCGGCGCAGGTACGCGCAATATTGCCCGTGTTTTGCGGTATCTCGGGCTCAACCAAAACAATTTCGAACATAACGAAAATATTGTAGCCGATAGTTTGCCCGAAATCAAGCCGTTTAAAAACCGTTTTCAATTATTTGACAAAATGCGCCGTTAGTTGATACAATTATCTTGAGCAAATATGGCTTAGCGGCTTTATATTTGCTTATCGGAGAGGTATATGTCTGAAGCGATGGTAATAATAAACTGCCTGTTCTTTATACTTGGCGGCGTCGCCGTGTTTATGATTGGCATGGAGATGATGGGCTCGAACCTTGAAAAGGCGGCAGGCAGAAACATACGCAAGCTTATGTCAAAGGCGACAAAAAACCGCTTTACGGGCGTAGGTACGGGCGCGGTGGTTACCGCAATCGTAAACAGCTCTTCGGCTACTACGGTTATGATCGTCGGCTTTGTAAACGTCGGGCTTATGACGCTTACTCAGGCGGCCTCGGTTATAATGGGTGCGAACATAGGCACGACTATTTCGGCTTTTATAATGGCCCTTTCGTCTACCGGCGGCACCTTTGAAATAGCCGCGCTCTTCGCTCTTGTCGCGTTTGTCGGCGTTATAATAAATATGATAGGCAAGCAGGACAAGATTAAAAGAATAGGCAATATTCTTGCGGGAGTCGGGCTTATTTTCGTCGGCCTCGAATTTATGTCCTCGTCGGTGGGCAATCTCACGTCGGACGACAGCCCCGTAAAGGAAATGATAGAAAATATGTTCATCTCCTTGGGCAGCGGCGGCGGAAATCTCACCTGGCAGATACCCGTTTTGTTTTTTATCGGCCTCGCGTTCACCGCGCTTATGCAGTCGTCGGCGGCCATAACCGCAATAATAATAGCGCTCGCCTCCAAGGGGCTTATGACCTTGCCTATGGCAATGTGCGTAGTGTTGGGCACGAACGTGGGCACTTGCTGTACGTCGCTGTTATCGTCTATCGGCACAAGCACAAACGCACGCCGCGCAGCCGTGGTGCACTTGCTTTTCAACGTGTTCGGCTGTGTTATTTTCATTTTGCCCGTTGCGTTTTTGGGCGACCGGATTGCAAAGGCGCTTTCATTCGTTAAGGAAACGGCGTGGCAGATAGCAATCTTCCATATGTTCTTCAACGTTGCCACTACGCTCATTTTAGTGGGATTTTTAAAGTATATCGTCAAGCTCGCCTGCATATTGGTTCCCGAAAAGAAGAAGGGCGAGGAAACACAGAACGGCACGGAAATCCTCGACGTGCGTATGTTAAAGACTCCGGCAATAGCCGTCGGCCAGACGAGGAAGGAAATCGTCAAAATGGGTCAGCTCGCGTTTGCCAACTATAAGCGCGCCCTCGATATGCTTCTTTCGGGCAGTAACGCGCAGAGGGAAGAGTTCGACGAAACGGAAAAGCAGATAAACGCAATGAACAAGTACATTACGCAATATCTGATAAAGCTGTCCTCACAGCAAATTTCGGAGATTGACGAAAAGAAGGTTTCCTCGTTCTATCACGTTACGTCCGATTTGGAGAGAATAGGCGACTATGCGGAGAATATAACCGAGTTCGCGGAAGAGAAGATAAGGGGCAATCTGGAATTTTCCAAGCACGCGATAGAGGAAATACGGACGATGGATATGCACCTTTCCGAGCTGTATAAAAACGTGGAATGGGCGTTTGCCAACCACGACCTCGCCAACATGGGGAAGATAGAGGAAGAGGAGGCGGCCACCGACGATACGTGCCGCATAATGCACGCCGCGCATCTGCGCCGCACGGACGAGGGCAGGTGTACGCCGGAAGCGGGCGCCGTCTATCTCCAGCTCGCCGTCAATATGGAGCGCATCGGCGACCACATGTTCAACGTCGCCAACTCCGTAAAAAGCTACGTGGACTATAAGGTATAACGAAGATAAATAAAAAAGGCAGGTTCTGTGGCGAACCTGCCTTTTTTGTCATTTTTCACGATAGAATAAATGCATTATACTTCAAGAAAACTTGAATGTCAAGACATAATACAAGATTTCTTGTAAATTCGTTGTATGATTTTCAGTGAAAGATTAAAGGAACTAAGAATTGAAAGAGGGTTGACGCAAAAGAAATTAGGCGAGATTATCGGAGCTACTTATTCGGCGGTGAGCTTTTGGGAAAACGGAACGAACGAACCCAAGATAAGCTATTTGATAGCGCTATGTAAATATTTCGACGTTACGGCCGATTATCTCTTGGGGCTATCCGATTGACGCGATGCCGCGGCGGGGTTAGCGCAGTGGGGGTCACCGCAAAATTTCGCCTTTGGAGATAAGAGTGCCGTCCTTTTCGATTACAAAAACGTCCTTATTTTTCAGGCAGCCTTTCCGTATCGTAAGCTCGTCGCCCCCGAAGGATTGGTTGGCGTATACGATTTCCATTTCGCGGACGGGGCGGCTTATCGCCTCTTCGGCAGTGTATGTGTCGAGCATAAACCTCGCGTATTCCTTGTTGTTGGTGTGCACGGAGTAGTCAAGGCTCGTATAGCCTATCTTTATTTTGCCCGCCTCGGGCAGGTTTTCCGCGTCTATTTTAGTGAATAATATATCGGTTAGGGGCTCTTCGGTCTTGAAATCGTCGCGCACCCCGACGGAGTTCACCTTCCTGATTTTGCCCGAGTCCGAATCCAACGCGCACAGCTCCGTTCTCGAATAAACGCAAAGCTCGCCTGCGGCGTTTGCGACGGCCACGTCGATATCTATAATCATATGCGAAATTTTCGAAAGGAAGCAGGTGGCGGTGTATTCCTCGTTCCACGCGATATTTTTCGGAAATTTCATCTTGGTCTTGGCGAATACCCAAATGGCGTTGTATTCTCTCTTGGCGGTCAGATTGTCGATTTTCAGCTCGCCCATAAATTCTGTAATGGCGTCTTCGGCAATGCGGAACGCGCCGTATACCGATAGATTGGCGTCAATCCCCGTGAGCGATGCGGAAACCTTGCCGCGTTTAACCGATTTCATAGTATTTCCTTTCTCCTTGTCTTGCGTGTGTTTATTTCGTTAAAGCGGGCAATAAAGCCGCAACCAAACCCGCCTGCCGCGCCGGCAGAGCGTTTACGGATAGATTATAGTTAACATTATATACGCGGATAAAGAATTCGTCAACTTTGCAAATAAAAATATTCAAATATAGCTCGTATTCGTACGGGCAAATTTGTATTGGGATAAAGAAAAGAGCCTTAGTTTATTAGATTCAATGCGGCTCCAATTGCCGCAAGCCCTAACAAACCTTGACTCTGATACCATTATACGCAAAGCGAAGGCTTTTGTCAAGCTTTCTGCCGAAAAAATTCACGAGAGCCGCCCGAGGTATATGGGCACCTTCATGCCGTCAAATTTGTGCGCACAAATTGACATTTCATAAAGTCCTCCTACGCTTTTCTACGTGTGCGCTCACGTTAGATTTTTTAT
>CAZELQ010000052.1:0-7841 GCA_964513195.1 uncultured Clostridia bacterium
TGCGAGGAGCGATAGCGACGCGGCAATCCAGAAGTCCTAAGCGTACTCCACCGCTAATTCTTAATTCTGCATTCTTAATTCTGCATTATCTCTATCGTGGCAATCCCGAAGTCTTAAGCGATTAAAAAATCTAAGTGCCGCGGCTTTAAAAGCCGCGGCACTTTTCATATGCAATTTTCAATTGGGCGGCATATATGGTGCAGTGAACGCACTTTTAGCCGTTATTTTACGGCGAGCAACCGCTCTATAAGCCTATAGCCGTCTGCGACGTAGACGCCCGTCTTAGCCGCCTCATCCTCGGTATAGCGTGCCGCGCCGCAGCCGAGGTTTTTCTTGTTGGTGTAGATAAGGTAGGGCACCGGCTCCGAAACGTGCGTCTTGCAGGCGCAGGGAGTGGGGTGGTCGGGAGTAACCAAAATTGCGTAGTCCTCGCCGGCCTCTTCCAGCCTTTTCATAAGCGTGGGAATAACCGCGCCGTCAATTTGTTCGATGGAATAAATCTTGTGCGCGGGGTCGCCGTGGTGCCCGCACTCGTCGGGCGCCTCCATATGAATGTATACGAAATCGAGCCCGCCTATCAGCGCGTCGGCCGCGGCCTCCGCCTTGCCCGCAAAATTCGTGTCGTAGTTACCCGTCGCGCCGCTCACTTCGATAACGTCCATATCGGCGAGCAAACCTATGCCTTTTACGAGGTCGACGGCCGAAATAATGCCGCCCTTGAGCCCGCGTTCCTTTTCGAACGGCGAAAGCCCGGGTTTTGTGCCCTCGCCCCACAGCCATACCGAGTTTGCGGGGTGTTTGCCCTCCTTTATTCTTTTGAGGTTGACGGGGTGGGAGGCAAGAATCTCCGCGCTCTTCTTCATAATGTCCAAATAGGTTTCCGCCATCTCGCCCTTGGGCAGGTATTGCGTGATTTTTCTGTCGGAAATGTCGTGAGGCGGGGTTAAATCGTGTCCCGTCACGCCGCCGTCCACCACAAGGCAGTGCCTGTAAGAAATACCCGCGTACAGCTTGAATTTCTCGCTGTCGACGTAGGGCTTGAGCGCGGCAATCAGCTCGCCCGCCTCCCCGGTGGTAATTTCCCCCGCGGAGTAATCGACCATCGTCCTGTCCTCGTATCTCTCCTCGTCCGATAAGGTCACGAGGTTGCACCTGAGCGTCACGTCGGTATTTTTCAGCTTAATGCCCATTGAAACCGCCTCTAAGGGGGAACGCCCCGTATAGAATTTGTGCGGGTCGAAGCCGAGCACGGACATGTTCGCAACGTCGCTCCCCGGCTTCATTCCGTCGGGAACGGTCTTGCACAGGCCGACCTCTGAAAGCGGCGCGAGCTTGTCGAGAGTGGGGGTATCGGCCGCCTCCAGACAGGTCTTATTGCCGAGTGAGGGTATCTTCCAATCGGCCATACCGTCTCCCAAAACTACGACGTATTTCATATTTTTACTCCTTATAATTTTTACTTAATATCAGTTCAAATCCCAATTTATGGGTGTCTTTCCGTGATTTATCAGATATTCGTTGGTCTTAGAGAAGAATTTGCAACCGAAAAATCCGTTGTAAGCCGAGAGGGGCGAGGGGTGTGCGCACTGTAAAATCAGGTGCTTATTGCCGTCAATCAGCGGCGCCTTGCTCCTCGCGTTGCCGCCCCAGAGAATGAATACAACGCTTTCGCACCTGTCCGAAACCAGCTTGATTACGCTGTCTGTAAACCACGCCCAGCCGCACTTACTGTGGCTGTTGGCCATATGCTCCCTCACGGTCAAGGTCGTATTCAAAAGCAGTACGCCCTCTTCCGCCCATTTTGTCAGGTCGCCGCAATTCGGCTCTTTAATGCCGAGGTCGCTCTCTATCTCCTTGAAAATGTTCTGCAAGGACGGGGGAAGCGGCACGCCTTTTTGCACCGAAAAGCACAGTCCGTGCGCCTGATTGGGCTCGTGGTAGGGGTCCTGCCCCAAAATCACCGCTTTAAGTTTATCGAGAGGCGTATAGCGGAAGCAGTTATAAAGGTCGTACATGTCCGGGTAAACGACGTGGGTGGAGTATTCCCGTTTCAAAAACTCCCTTATTTTCAAGTATCTCCCGTCGGCAAACAGCGGCGCAAGCGCCTCGTCCCAGCCGTTGTCGAATTTTATCATAGCGATTCTAAAATTTGCAGGTAAGCCGCAATCTCCTCTTTCGCACCGTCCAAATCGTGTTCCAGGTAGTTTCCGCACTCCTCGCGCTTGCTCCCCGGAATTTCGCCGAGGGTGAGTGCCGCCGCGCAGCTCTCCTTTAAAAGGCTCAGAACCTCGCCGCGCTCCATATTCACCGTCAAAAGGTAAAAGCCCGTACGGCAGCCCATGGGGCCGAAGTAAATCACGTCGTCCTTTCTGTCGGAATTTCTGAGAACGGTAGCAAGCAAATGCTCAACGGTATGCAGAGCTTTCGGCGTAACGTAGTCGCCCGCGTTGGGCTTTTTAAAGCGCAAATCCCAAGTGGTCACGCCGTGCATTTTCATGCTCTCGTGCAGTCCTTGGCAAAGGGTGTCGTGATTTTTCGAAAACGACGGAATTCTATTCATGGTTGTTAACCGCTCCGAAAATAGTCTTGATTTCGCCGTTCAGGCGCTCCGCACATAACCTCAGGTTGCGCATATACTGTTCGGTTGTCGAACCGCTTCCCGCAAGGTCGGAAACGGCCTTGAACGAATAGAAGGGAACGCCTGCGTGTTTGCACACCTGTGCGATTGCGCCGCCCTCCATATCGCGCACGTCGGCCTCCAAAACCTCGGTCAAAAGTTTATAGTCCTCGGCGCTGTCGTTGAACCTGTCGCCCGTAGCCAGCCTTTTCGTCGGATAAATTTCCGGAACGGCAAGCGGCAGGTAATTTTCCGCGTACTCGTTCAGCGTGCCTATCTCAGTGCGGTTGAGCTGTACGAGGTCGAAATCGTACTGTACGGCGTGAGATACGGAGTAAATTTTACCGATTTCAAGACGGTCGTTGAGCCCGCCGGCAACGCCGATATTTACAATTCTGTCCGCGCCGAGCCTGTCGACGGCGTACTGCGCCCCCGCGGCCGCGTTAACCTTGCCAACCCCGCAGACGACGGCGGCAACTTCTTCGCCGCACAGCTTGCCGCACACTACGCGCCTGTCGTGCACCCGGCTTTCCGAAATATCGGTCATATTGCCGACAAGCGGCTCGGCCTCGCTATCCATTGCAATTACGAATACTGTCATAATGCAATTATACCAAACTGCGGGGCGATTTGCAAATATTTAAAAGCGCACTCACATATTATATTCTTATGAAAAAGCGGAAGCATAAGAGGTTAAAAATAATAGCGGCGGTAATTTGTATGCTCGTTCTTGCCGTGCTCCTGTTCTTTCAGCGCAACGTAACCAACATACTCATCTCCATAAGCGAGGCCACAATCCGTTCGGTAACCACCGTCGCCGTCAACGACGCCATTTACTATACGCTTAACGACAACCTGCGCTACGAGGACCTGATAACCATAAAGTACGACGGGCAGGGCGACGTCTCCACGATAACCACGGACAGCTTGAAAATAAACCGCATCGCGCGCGATACGGCCTATCTCTCGCAGGAAAACCTTACCCGTATGAGCGCGGAGGGCATACAGGTTCCTCTCGGCGCACTGACGGGAATAGAGGCGCTCGCCGGTTTCGGACAGAAGATAAATATCAAGATTATACCCATCGCAAACGTAGGGTGCAGCTTCGTTTCCAAGTTCGAGGAGGCGGGCATAAACCAAACCAAGCATTCGCTTTACTTGGAAGTAGTTTCCGATATTTCCATAATTTTACCGCAGAAGACGACCAATTTGGCCTCCACGACGGAAGTGTTGGTGTGCGAAAGCATAATCGCGGGAAAAATACCCGACAGCTATCTTCAGGCGCAGCTCTCGCCGATGGGCAACCTGTTAGCCCCGAAGTAACGCATTCCCCCTCGATTTTCTGCATAAATCCGGACGATATGATAAAGACTAATTTAAAAAGGTAAGATTATGTCGCCGAAAAATTTAAGAAAAGGTCACACGATATTTTTCAATAACCTGCCGCGTATTATAGCTACCTCGTCTATCGCCGGTCCAAAGGAGTGCGAGGGCATAATAGGCAATTACGTCGACAGGGCGCTTACCGACGATATGTTCGGCGAAAGCACGTTTGAAAAGGCCGAGTGCAAAATGCTCTCAACGGTAATCGACAAGGTTATCTCCAACGCCGGAATTCGGCGCGACGAGGTGGACGCGTTGTTCTCGGGCGACCTTTTAAACCAGATAATTTCCGCGTCGTTCGCCGCGCGCGACTTCGACATACCCTTTTTGGGCGTCTATTCGGCGTGTTCCACGATGTCCGAAAGTATGCTTTTGGCGGCTTCCATGGTCAACGCGGGCTACTGTAAGCGCGCCGTCGCGGCTACGGGCAGTCACTTTGCGAGCGCGGAGAGGCAGTACCGCTACCCCTTGGAGCAGGGCACGACCCGCCCGCCGCAGAGCCAGTGGACGGTTACGGGCGCGGGCGCCTGTCTGATTGCCGAAGACGGCCGCACAAAAAATTGCAACGGCAATATAAAAATAGTGAACGGCACGATGGGGAAGGTGGTGGATTTCGGCGTAACCGACGTAAACAATATGGGCGCGGCAATGGCTCCCGCATGCGCCGATACGCTAATTCGCCACTTCCGCGACACCGACACGGGGCCGGAGGACTACGATTTGATACTTTCGGGCGACCTCGGCGCGCTCGGCTCCCGCATACTCAAGGACTTAACTTGGGAAAAGGGCTTCGACATCTCCAAAAACCACGTCGATTGCGGCGAGATTATCTATAAGGTGGTGGAGGACGAGTTTCAGGGCGGAAGCGGCGCGGGTTGCAGCGCGGTCGTCTTAAATTCCTACGTGCTCGGTAAAATGAACGCAGGGCACTACCGCCGTATACTGTTTGCGGCCACGGGCGCGCTTCTCTCCACCGTATCTTCGGGACAGGGAGAGTCAATCCCCTGCATATCTCACGCCGTACGGCTCGAGCTGTAAAGGGCGGGAGATACCCGCTACATATTATGACGCAGGAAATTCTCTCGATTTTGTTTATGTTTTTAAAGGCGTTCGCAGTCGGCGGCGCAATCTGCACTATAGCGCAGATAATCATCAATTTCACCGACTTGACGGCGGGCAAAATTTTAGTGTACTTTATGCTCGCGGGCGTAGTGCTTACCGCAATCGGCGTCTATCAGCCTCTCGTCGATTTTGCGGGCGCGGGTGCGACGGTGCCCATTTCGGGCTTCGGTTATCTTTTGGCAAACGGCGCCATTAAGGGCGCGGAAAAGGGCTTTTTCTATGCCGTTACGGGCAGCCTCGCCGCCGCAAGCGCGGGCATAACCGCAGCCGTAGTGTTCTCGTTTATCATGTCGCTCATTTTCAAGGCGAGAACCAAGAGGAGTTAAAAAATTTCAAAAAGGTAGCGCCGACGGCATTTGCCGTCGGCGCAGTACTGTTTATTGAATTTAAAGCATAAGGCTCTCGACGTACTCTATCTGCTCGCGCGTTGCAATGCTCTCGGTAAAGGCGCAGGCGCTTCCCGCGGCGGTCGCAAAGTTGAGCGATTTGAAATAATTTCCCGTTCTGAGATATTCGTGAATAAAGCCTGCAATCATACAGTCGCCGGCGCCCACCGAATTGACGAGCTGGCCGCGCGCCGCGCGCACGTACATGGCTTGGTCGGTTTCGGTCACCATAATCGCGCCGTCCGAGCCCAACGAAACTATAACGTTTCTCGCGCCCGACTTTTGAAGCTTTCTCGCGTGCGCCGTAATTATTTTCGCATCGATAGTGGGCGGCAACGAAAAAATCTCGCACAGCTCGTATAGGTTGGGCTTAATAAGAAAGGGCTTGTGCCTGAGCGTTTCGGTCAGAAGCTTTCCGTGCGAATCCACCACGAAATTTATTCTGCCGGCTTCTTTAAGCTCGTCGATGAGGGTAGAGTACGTAAGCTCCTCAAGCTCGCAGGGCGCGCTTCCGCAAATAATCACCCAATCGCCGTCCTTAAGCTTGTCCTTTAACGCTTTGACGAGCCGTCTGAGAGTTGCGGTATCGATGATAACGCCCGTGCCGTTTACGTCGGTTTCGGCAACCGTCTTGATTTTTACGTTGATTCTGCTTCTTCCGTCGGCTTCCAAAAAGGTATGCGCAAGCCCTATTTTTTCGGCCTGCGCCTCTATTTCGCGGCCCGTAAAGCCGCCTACGAAGGCAAAGGCCTCGGCCGCGTCTCCGAGTTCTTTCAGCTCCAACGCGACGTTTATTCCCTTGCCGCCTATGGTAAGCCGCTCCGTCGCCGCGCGGTTGACCGTACCCGATTTCATATTATTAACTTTAAGATAATAATCCAGAGAGGGATTAAAGGTCACCGTGTAGAGCATAACTATAATTTAAAGCTTTTTATGCTTTTTGTCAATAGTTTTTTGCCTGCGGCAGGCTTTTGAAAGCGCAAAAGTGACGGGCGGGTACAGAGTGAGAACGCTCACGACCGCGCATACCGTCTGCGGCAGCATTGCCAAAAAGGAGGAGTAAAAATACCCCAAGGCGGAAAGTTTCCCCATTCCCGTCATAAGCGGCGTTATAACGTCGTCCAAGAGCGTAAAGCACACCGTCGACAGCGCCGCCGCAGCGGCAAGCACGAACACTTTCAGGGCGGCGCCGTCCGTCTTTTTCAGCTTATATGCCGCATATATGCCGTCGAATACGATCAGAAACGCCGCGCATACGCCGAAGAGCGTCCAAAACAGAGCTTTTAACGAGGCCGCGTACAGCCTTGAAATTTTAATAAGGCCGAGGGCGGCGCACACCGCCGAGCACGCGCCTATCGCCGCCACCGCAGCGTTGACGCAAACGAAAGCGGCAACGCCTTTCATTTTGTCCTCCGTAAGCCTGCCGAGCGTGCCGCAGAGCAGCGCGAACAGAGGGTAATAGATGAGATACAGAACGATTACGGACGGGTAAAAGCCCCAAATAAAACAGCGCAGAATGGAAAAGGCGACGGCCGTAATCATTCCGCAAAGTGCGCCGAAATAGGCGGAAAACGATAAAAGCAGCGCGGTAACGATCTCGACTCCGGAAACGAAGCCGAGGACGTACTGGGCTGCTATAAGTATCGCCGCCGACATTGCGCACACGGCTATTTTTTGCGCGGCGGAAAAGCGCATCGGATTTTACGCGCCGTTACCAAGTCATAGAGGACAGCTCGTAGACGAGCGCGTAGGACTCGCCCGCTATGCAGGGCAGTCCGGAAACGCCGTAGCTTGCCTTGTAGAGGGTAACGCCGTCTATGACGGTGCTCTCCTCGCCCGAATAGATAACGCCGTCAACGGTGGTGACGGTGGTATAAACCGCCCAATTCCAACCCGTGTACGAATTGGCCGTGGAGCTAATCGTCTTGCCCGACACGCCGAAAACCGACGTCACGTAAAAGCCGTATTCGTCGTTGTAACCGTCGAATACGAGATCGACTTCTTTGAGCGCGTTCATATAGTCGTACATGCTGCTCGTCTCGGTAATGGTCATAACGTCCTCTGAGGCCGTAAAGGCGTAGACGATAGTGTGTCCGTTTTCGATTGCGTCGCCGCTGTTATTTCTGTTGTCGGAGCAGCCCGCAAGCGCAAAGACCGCCACGGCCGCAAACAGCGCCACGATAAAGGCCGTAAATCTCTTTTTCATTTGTCGTTTCTCCTCTATAAGTACCGTAATGGGCACGAGTACTTTAATGTGTATGGAAATCATTTTAATACAAATTATAGGATTTGTAAATAGTTTGACGCGAAAATTTTTTCAAATTTTTAACGCG
>CAZELQ010000053.1:0-6688 GCA_964513195.1 uncultured Clostridia bacterium
ACAAAAGAGCGGTCTCTTCGGAGACCGCTTTTTTAGAAGATTAAATTTTTTTAAAACTGCGATTGGTAAAGGTTATAGTAATAACCTTGTTGCTCCATCAATTCGCTGTGCGTTCCCTGCTCCACCACGCTGCCGCCGTCCACGACCAAAATTTTGTCCGCGTTTTTTATCGTCGAGAGGCGGTGGGCTATTACGAAGCACGTCCTGCCGTGCATTAAGCTTGTCATGGCTTCCTGTATTATCTGCTCCGTACGGGTATCGACGTTGGAGGTCGCCTCGTCCAAAATGAGTATCGGCGAGGTTGAAAGCATAGCGCGGGCTATGGTCATGAGCTGTTTCTGACCCTTGGAGATATTTGCGGCGTTGTCGCTCAGTACCGTGTCGTACCCCTGCGGAAGCCGTTCGATAAACGAGTGTATGCGGGCCGCCTTGCAGACCTCCTCCACCCTCTCGCGGGAAGCGCCCTCGCACCCGTAGGCAATATTTTCATACACCGTGCCCGCGAACAGCCAAGTGTCTTGGAGCACGAGGGTAAACGCCGAGCGCAGCGACGAGCGCGTAACTTCGGTTATATTCCGTCCGTCGATTTCTATCGTGCCGTCCTGTACGTCGTAAAAGCGCATTAACAGATTGATGAGCGTGGTTTTACCCGCGCCCGTATGCCCGACGATGGCGACGACGTCGCCCTTTTCCGCCGTCAAAGACAGCCCGTTTATGACCGTGCGCCCCGCAGTATAGCCGAACGAAACGTTTTTAAACTCCACCTTGCCCTGCACGTTCGCAAGCTCCTTACCCTCGGGGGAGTTAAGCTCCTCCTCCTTTTCGTCAAGTACCCTGAACACCCTGTCCGCCGCGGCAAACGCCGACTGAAACTCGCCGATAACGTTGGAAATCTCGTTGATGGGGCCGGAGAATTTGCGGGAATAGAGGACGAAGGATGAAATCTGCGCGATACCTATTCCGAACCAACCGAAAGCGTAGGCAATCGCCCCGAACACCGATATGAGCGTCAGTGAAAGATTGTTGAAAAAGTTTACGGTGGGGCCGGACACCGTGCCGTAAAACTCCGCCTTGGTGTAGGCCGTCGCCGCCTCCTCGTTCTTTTGGGCGAATAGGGCGCACACCTCGCTCTCCCTGCCGTACGCCTTCGTGGTCTTTTGTCCGCCAAGCAGCTCCTCGCCGAAGCCGTTCAACTCGCCGAGCTTGGCACTACGTTTTTTAAACAGCGGCTGAACCTTTTTGGTTATTATCACGGTCGCGATGAAGCTTAAAGGCAGCGTCACCGCAAACACGAGCACGAGCGGAGCGGCGATGACGAGCATCATCACCAACGCGCCTATTATCTGCACGACGCTTTTAAGCACCATTATTATGTCGTCGGCAAGCGACGCCCCCACCGTGTCGATATCGTAGGAGAGCACCGATATGACGTCGCCCGCCTGACGGCTGTCGAAATAACCGACGGGCAAACGTATAAGTCTGTTGAACAAATCGCCCCTCATACTTTTGGTCATACGGCGCGCTACGACCGCCATGCCGACGGTAGTGAGATAGTTGAGTATCTGCGAGACGACGTAAACCGCAACGAGCAGCAGACACAAAAAGCCTATTCTTTCAAAGTCGGTTCCCCCGTCTATCTTTACCTCGGCAATCGCAAGTCCGCATAAATACGGCCCGACCAGCGACAAGAGCACCGAGACGAGGTTGCCTATAAACACGGCGATAAAGATAGGCAGCGACGGCTTCAAATAGCCCCATAAGCGGACGAGAGTATATTTTTTATCTACCTTTTTATCCGCGAAACGGCGGGTATCGGAAACGTGCGTCCTCGGTTCTCTCATAACACGCCTCCCATCTGCGCCTCGCAGATTAAACGGTATTCTTCACACCCGTCGAACAGTTGCCCGTGGGTGCCTAAACCCGCAACCTCGCCGTCTTCGAGAAGCACTATTAAATCGGCGCTCTTTACCGCGCTCACCCTTTGGGCTACGATAAATTTAGTGCAGTCCGCATATTCTTTCGCAAGCCCGTCTCTGACCTTTGCGTCGGTGGCGTAATCGAGGGCGGACGAGCTGTCGTCCAGCACCAAAATCTCGGGGTTGCCCGCGAGAGCACGCGCTATGAGCAAGCGCTGCTTCTGCCCTCCCGAAAGGTTCGCCGCTTTCTGCGCCAAAACGAAGTCCGCACCCTCTTTGTGTTCGGCGATTATCTCCTCGGCACAGGCGCACCTGACCGCGCGGGCGAAATCCTCTTCGGGTACGTCGCGGAAATAGGTTACGTTCTGCCGTATGGTATCGGCGAATAAAAAGTCGTTTTGGAACACGCAGCCGAACTTTGAACGAAGCTCTCCGCCTTTATAAGCGCGGACGTCTTTTCCGTCGACCAATACCTTCCCGCCGTCCGCGTCGTAGAAGCGCATAAGAAGATTTATCAAAGTGGTTTTTCCGCTGCCCGTCCCGCCGATAATGCCGACCGTCTGCCCCTTTTTGACCTTGAACGAAATGCCGTGCAGGTTGTCTTTTTTGCCGTTGTAGGAAAAGTTGACGTCCCTGAACTCTATGCAGACGTCCTCCTCCGCGTTCTCCGCTTCTTCGGGGCAATCGGCGGCTTGCGCGCCCTCGCCGTAAGAAAGCGTCTGTTCGATTCTCGCCGACGAAGCCATGCCCTTTGAGAGGTCGGTAAAAATCTTCGAGATACCGAGCATCGCGTTGAGCATAAGCGTGAAATACGACAAAAAGGCGAGCAGGGTACCGCCCGACGCGGACAGGTACGCGCCCAGCGCTATTACCCCTACCAAACCCAAGTTGAGAATCAGCGTGGTTAACGGGTTGGTAAGCGCAGTGACGGCGTGCGCCTTAAATTCGTCTGCGGACAGCCCGTCGTTTACCCCGCGGAATTTTTCCGACTCGAAGTCGGTTTTTGACAGCGCCTTTACGACGCGCACTCCGCTGATATTTTCCTGCATAGAGCGCACCGCTCTATCGCCGCCTTTCTGCACCGAGGTGTAAGCCTTAACGCTTTTGCTGGTGATAATAACCGCCGCAACCGTGACGAACGGAACGCACGCAAGCAATACGAGGGCTAAACGCCAATCGAGCACGAAGGTGAACGCCAATCCGCCGATAAGAAGTATCGGCGCGCGCACGCCCATACGCAGGGTGCGGGCTACCGTATGATTGACGTTGTAAGTATCGCTCGTCAACCGCGAAACCAGAGACGGAACGGTAAACGCGTCCACGCCCGGACACGGCATATACGTAATCTTTTTAAACAGCGCCTGCCTTAAATCGCGGGTCATTTTGCCGGAAGAACAGGCGACGAAACGGTTGGCGAAGATATTCCCGAGCATGGCGGCGAGCGAACAGACGAGCATCGCGGCGCCGAGCACGACTATAAGGCGCACGCTCCCCGACGGAACGCCCTCGTCGACCATATAGTCGAGCAAGAGCGGCAAAAACAGCTCCGACACGCTGCCTATTATTTTCAATATCAGCCCGTACGCGACGTCCGCGCGGTAGGGTTTAATGAAAGATAACGTCTTTTTCATATGTTTCCGCCAACTTATAAAAGTATAAAACCGAAGTCGGTTTTTGTCAAATATTCATTAACTTTTTCCGACCGTTACGCCGCTTTATTATCCGTCGGCGGCGCGGGCAGACTTGCGCGGATTTTGGAAACTTGCCGTTCATTAAAAGAGCTTCCGCCTTTCGTGCGGAAGCTCTTTTTGCCTCCGTCGGCGGAGAAAACTTCCGCCGCCGCGCAGCCGTTATTACTTTTTTGCAATCTGCGGGAAATGCGCGCTTTCAAAGCGCAGCGCGTTGAGATAGGCAAGCTCTCCCGAAAGATTGAATTTCAGATATTTCGCAACAAGAAGCTGGCGGGTTACGCCGTACTTTTTGTTGAACGCAAAGTCGCCGTACTTGGTGTCGCCGAGAATTGGACAACCGATATGGGCGAGGTGGGCGCGTATTTGGTGGGTTTTGCCCGTGTGCAGGGTGACCTTTACGAGAGCGCAGTCCTCCCTCGTTTCCAAGACCGAATATTCGGTGACGATTTTCACCGCGCCCGCATTAGGTGCGGCATATATGCGGACCAATCCTTTTTTATCGTCCTTGCAAAGGTAGCCCGTGAGAATACCGTCGTCCGTTTTGAAATTGTTTTCGGCTATGCAGAGATAGACCTTTTCCACCGTACGGCCGCGGAATGAGGCGATAAGGCTGTTTTGCGCGGCTTCGCTCTTTGCAAGCACGATAAGCCCCTCGGTGTTCCTGTCCAACCTGTGCACGGGAAAATACCCGCCCGCCCGATTCAGCTCGGAAAAAAGCGCCTCGGAGGAAACGCCCGACTCCTTATCGGCGATAAGCACGTTTCCGTCTTCGTAGACTACCGTATGCGAGGGCTTGGCCTCCTCTTTGGCCGTCGTATAATAGACGACCTCGTCGCCCGCTTTCAAAGGGCGGTTTACGCGCACTTTTACGCCGTTGACGCGGACGTCGCCCCTCTTTAAGAGCGCGCCGAAATAAAAGCTGCCCTGCGGGTAGGTGCGGTCGGTGAATCCCTTTAAGCTGTCGTCGGTTGTTACGGTAAATTTTTTCATATCAGCAGAAAGACGAAATTTATTACGTACCCGAGCGCAAAGGCAAACGCGAGCTGGGCGGCGTTGTACTTAAACGTCTTTTTCCAACCCACCTCCTTTACCGAAGCGCCGAACGCGGACACGCACGCGGGGCAAACCAAAAAGAAAGCGCACAGAGCGAGCGAGGGCGCAAGCCCCAAAGACAGCCCCTCGGGTATGAGCAGGGCGACCGTCGCGGCGACGTTTTCCTTTGCGGCAAAGCCCGTGAGCGCGGCGTAAGCTATGCGCCAATCGGTAATGCCCATAGGGTAAAACAGGTACGATATTATTTTCGATATAAAGCCTAATATACTTTGGTCGGGTTCGCAATACCCACGCGTAAAAGAAAAGTGCGAAAGCAGCCAGCTTATAACGCAGAAGGCAAACACGAACGTCGCTATCTTCATTATAAACGACTTCAACTGAAAACACAACTTTTTTAATACGGTGGCGGGCGAAGGAAAACCTATCGGCGTGATTTCGGAAATGAGCCCCTCCTTTTTGCCCTTAATCAGCATCGAGACGGCTATCGTCAGCGCGACGCCCGCAAAGTAAATTATGCAGATTACGGGAAAGGGGTTTTCGAAAAGGGGCGCGAGAAAGGTTAAAAACACGGGCATTTTGGCGCCGCAGGGAATAAACGGCAATACGGCGACGGTGCGGCGCTTTGCGTCCTCCCCGCTGTAACCGCGCGTCGTCGCGATGGCCGCGGCCGTACAGCCGAAGCCCGACACGAGGGAAAAGGCCGCTCTGCCCGACAGTCCCACCTTTTCGAACAGTCCGTCGGTTACGAACGTGAGCGCGGAGGAAACTCCGCTCTCGTCCAAAATTATCAGGGCGAGATACAGTATGGCAATCTGCGGAATAAAGGAAAGCACGCCGCCGAGGCCGCCGATTAAGCCCTCGCCCACAAACGAGGCGAGTACGGGATTGACGATAACCGAGTTGAGCGCGCCGCCCAGCCCGTCAACAATCAGCCTTTCCAAAAGCCCCTTTAATTGCGCGCCGACCATAACGGGGTGGAAGGTTACGAAAAAGGTGAAGGTGAGGATTGCGACGAAGAAAAAAAGCGCGAAAAACTTGTTATAAAACAGCCTTTCGGCGCGGTTCAAATTAAAATTGCCCCCGTAATATGCGTCTTTGAACGAGATTTTACTTGATTTTTCGGGAAAGACGAACGAGCGCTCCTCCACCATTTTTTTAAGCTGCTTGGGCGGGCATACGAGGACGGGCGCGCCGAGATATCCGGAAAGCGCGGCCGCGTCCACCCTGCCTCCGCGCCTTTTGAGCGCGGGCAATTTGGTGAGATATACCACCGTATTTTTGTTGAGAGCAATCAGACGGCGGGTGAGATTTAATGAGCTTTCGAGAGTGAGAGAGTCCACCACGTTGACAATCAGGTCGGCCTCCAAGGCGGCCGCGATTGCCGAGTCCTCCTCCATCGTATAGGGATTGAAGGAGTACATTCCGGGGACGTCGCAATAGGTTACCGCGCCGACCTTTTTCCGTGACGGCGAGGTAGTTACGCCGTGGAAGTTGCCCGTCTTCAAATGGCTTTTTGTCAGGGCGTTGAAGAGGGTGGTTTTACCCGCGTTGGGATTGCCCGCAAGGACTACCGACTGCATTTACTCCACCTCTATGCGCTCGGCAACCGACCGCCGCACGGCAATTCGGTTATAGCCGACTGCTATAAGTATGCTGCCATTGAATAGCGAAAACGAGAGTACTGTGACGCGTGCGCCCGCTTCCACTCCCAACGCGCGCAGACGTTCGCCCGCCGCACCCGACACGCCGACCGATTTTATTTTTCCGCTTTCGCCCCTCTTTAAATTGAAAACGCTCATAGAATAATCTATGAGCGACGAGGAAATTTAATGAACGTAGAATGACGACGGTTGAACGTTGGGCGGACTGCGTTTGTGAACGGTTTACCGCATAGGATGGTGGGATCCTTCGACTGCGGGCTGCGCCCTCCGCTCAGGATGACCCATACCCCTGCGGGCGGAGCGTCCACATACCGGTCATTCTGAGCGGAGCGATAGCGGAGTCGAAGAATCCCATTATACGGAGTGG
>CAZELQ010000054.1:0-6609 GCA_964513195.1 uncultured Clostridia bacterium
GCCGCGCGGCGAAAAATTCGCCGCGCGGCTTACTTTATACAATTTTATATTCCCAAACCTTATAGGTCGAAGGCTATCGCGGTGACGTCGTCGTGCAGCTCGCCGCAGAAATCGCGCAGATTCCGTTCGAGGTTTTTTATAAATTCCTCGCCCGTGCGCGAAATTGAGAGCGTCTTAATGGCTCCGTCCACGCCGAACATTTCACCGAAACGGTTTTTGCTCTCGGTTACGCCGTCGGTCAAAAGCACCAAGACGTCGCCGCTTTTATAGGGTATCGTGTCCTCGAAATAGGCGGGGTTGTCGAACCAGTTGGAAACGGGCGGGGAGTTCAGCATAATTCTCGTTATGCCGCCGTCCGATTTTAAAAGTATGGGCACGTTGTGGCCCGCCATAGAGTAGGTAATACTGTCCTTATCTATTCTCGCCGCCGCAACGGTGACGTAGTTGCGCTCGTCCAAGTTCAGTTCCGAAAATTTACGGCTGAGCGCCGTAATCGCTTCCGCGGGGGAGTGCGCGCCCTTGTCGTACGCCGCCTTGACGAACGCCGTCAGCATACCTGCCGAAATGCCCTTGCCTGAAACGTCGGCAATCACGCCGCAAGCGGAATCGCCCACGGTAAACACCTCGGGTAAGTCGCCGCCGATGTCGCGGCATGGAATGTAGAGGTAGGAGTAGCGCTTGCCGCCCGCCCATTTACCTGCGGGAAGAAGCCTCTGCTGGATGTCCTTGGCGGTCTGCAACTCGCGCGCTATCTCAAGCTCCAAAGCGTCGTCTATAACGCCCATACACAGGCCGCCGCCGAGCGGTTTTACGGTAATAGAAAAAGACACCTCGCGGTCGGGCGTGCCCGCAAGGGTTAAAATTACTCTGCGGCTAATCTCCTTCGTCGAATAGAAAGAATCCTCGAACGCGGAAACCAAGCTGCAGTTTTTGGCGCAGTCGCTCTTGCCGCAGTTTTTGCAGTCGTGCGCGCAGCCCACGGCGGCGCCGAGGGCGGGGGTGCGGGCAAAATCCTGTCCGAACAGCTTTTTAAAGGGCGCGTTCGCAAACGCCGTTTTTAAGTTTTCGTTCACGACGATTACGGCCGATGGCACGCTGTCGATGATGCGCCTGTAATATTTTTCAATCATTATTCGGTAAATAGAATTTCAGCTTGCCGCAGACAAGCTCCGCGTCCAGGGGTTGGTTGTCGTAAATTTCGCCCTCTGCCTGAATCAGGTAGAGGTCTTTCCGCGTATCGTCTTTCACGGGCGTTATTTTCGCCTTTTTGCATTTAACGTGGGTCACTTCCTTAATGGAGTTTATTTTGCCCGTAGCGAGCTTAATAAACGCGAGCAGCGTTTTGAAACGGGAGAGGTAGTCGACCACGATTAAATCCATATAGCCGTCGTTGAGCTTGGCGTCCGGAAAAACCTTTATGCCTCCGCCGATTTGCTTGCCGTTGCCGAGGCAGGCTATCAAGCCGGTGTACTCCTTCTCCGCGCCGCCGTCCCAACTGACCGTATATTTGGCGCTTCTATAGCGGCGCAGGCTCTTTAAAAATGCCGAAAAATATTTGCTCTTTCCCGTTTTAGTGCCCGAATATGCCCGTTTCAACACGTCTACGTCAATGCCGCAGCCGACGGCGTTTATGGAGCGCAGGCCGCTGCCGAGTTGAATGTAGTCTATGGCAGTAGGCGCGCGGAATACGATTGTTTCCGCCGCAAACGTTACGTCTAAGGGTATGCCGGCAGCGGCGGCAAAGTCGTTGCCCGACCCTATCGGAATAAGCCCCAGCGTGCACTGTTCTGTATCTTCTATACCGTTCAATACCTCGTGGAGCGTGCCGTCGCCTCCCATAGTCACAAGGTGGGCGAACGCGCCGCCCTTCGTGAGCGCGGCCGCAATGTCTTTGGCGTGGCCCGCGTACTCCGTCCTGTGTATCTCGAGTTCCTTTCCGGCGTTCGCAAATATGCTTTTCACCGTTTCGAGCTGTTTTTCAACTTTCTCGTTTACGGCGATACCGTTGATGATAAGATGATACATTTCTCTCTCCGTAAAAGTGCTAAGTAGCATATACTATGCATTTAATTATACTATACTAAAATAAAGATTGCAATAATTTTAACCGTTTGCTATAATGATTTAAGGTAAAATTATGTTTAAAATGCTTCCCGTACGGCTTATAAAACTTGCCGGAGAACTGAATAAACCGCTCTACGTCGTGGGCGGAGCCTGCCGCGACTTCCTCGCGGGACTCGTGAGTCCGTCGGTTGATTGGGACATATGTGCCCCTCTTTGCGCCGAAGAGGTCGCTTTGCACGCGGAAAAGGCCGGATTCGCGGTGTCGTCCGTCTACAAAAATACGGGCACTGTACACCTGCGCGCCGACGGGCAGGACTACGAATTTACCTCCTTCCGTTCGGACAAGTACGTCCGCGGCAGGCATACCCCCGAGGAGGTGTACTTCACGGACGACATTGAAAAGGACGCCCTGCGCCGCGACTTCAAGTGCAACGCGGTTTACTACGATATTTCCGCGCAAAAATTCGTCGACCCGCTCGGGGGAATAGAGGACGCGGAAAACGGGGCGCTCGGTACCGTCGCGGCCGCCGAAAAGGTGTTCGGGGAGGACGGACTGCGCCTTATGCGGTTGTGCCGAATAGCCGCGCAGACGGGCTTTACGCCGACAAGTGAAGCGGTGGAGGGCGCAAGAGCCAACCGCGCCCTTATAGACGATATCGCAAAGGAGAGAATTTTCGCCGAGCTGAACGCCGTGCTCGCCTCCGACTTAAAGTACGGCAATGCGGACGGCCCATACCGCGGGTTAAAGCTCTTGCACGAAATCGGCGTTTTGGAAAGAATACTGCCCGAGCTCACCCTCGGCGACGGTATGGAACAGAGAAAGGACTATCACGACTACGACGTTTTGGAACATTCGCTGCGCTGCGTAAAGTACGCGCACCCATCGATACGCCTCGCGGCGCTGTTGCACGACGTGGGCAAGCCCTACTGCAAAATAAATACGGGGCGCTTCGTCGGGCACGAGAAAGAAGGGGAGAGGATAGCCGCCGAAATTTTAACCCGTCTCCGTGCGGGGAATAAATTAAAGGAGCGCGTCACGGCGCTCGTGCGGTGGCATATGTACGACCTCTCGATGCAGACCTCCGAAAATAAAGTGCGTAAATTTATCGTGGCGCATATGCCGATTTTGGACGAGCTTCTTTTATTAAAGCAGGCGGACTACTCTGCCTGCAAGGACGATTTGAAAAAAGCGCCCTGCGTCGCGCGGTGGGAAAATATTCTGTCGAAGATGCAAAGCGAGGGCGTTCCGCTTACCGTCGGGCAGCTCGACGTGCGCGGCGACGAACTGATTGGTGCGGGAATATGCCCCGAACAAACGGGTAAAACGCTGGAATTTTTGCTTAATCAGTGCGTCGTTAACGCCGTCGAAAACAGAAAGGAAAAGCTCATTGCGCACGCGCTTTCTTATGTAAAGAGTCTTAAAAATATTCCTTAAATGGGTTGATTTTTTGTGCGCGCATATAGTATAATACAAAATAGCATAATAAAGAAATATCGCACGCGCGCCGTGCGCGGGCGCTCAGGCGGCTTAAGTTGCGCCGCTCGGGAGGATTATTTATGGCAAAAGGCGGCTCTAAGGTAGCAACCGGTATCATTTCGTTTTTGCTCGGTTTCTTGTTTGCGCTTATCGTCGAGATAGGCGCGATAGTCGGCGTCGTCGTCTACGTGATGAGGACGGATTTGGAAACCCTTTTAGACAATCTCGGCATGGGCGACAACAAATACATAAACACCGACCCCGAAACGGGCGGCGCCGCAACGCTCGGCGATCTTATCAGCGGCGTAAAAAATCTCGTGATAGACGAGGACGGCGGCCTTGCCATACTCGGAAAGAGCTTTGACGACATAAGCGCGCTTATTCCCGCAACCGATATGCTGCTCGATATGGTGTACGACGCGGTCGGCGGCTATATCTCGCTCGACGAAGAGGAATTCGAAAGCACCCCCTTAAACGGCCTTGCGCAGGTATTGAGCAACAGCGTTATGTATACCGAAACGTACGGCCTTCTCGAAAAATTGGGAATGGATTCGCTTACGGGCGACGACGCCAACGTCGCGATTAAGGCTTTGCTTATCGGCGCCGAAGCCGAATACGCAACCGTGACGACCGATTCCTCCCTCACGCTTCCCGTTTTAAACGATATCTACGTGAAGGACGCCGACGTGGGCGACACGGTCTACTTCCGCAAGTACCCCTATAACGGCATAAGCGCGTACCCCTCCAATCTCGGGAACGATTACGCTTTCCTCAACGAGGTCAAGGACGCCGGCGACCAAGCCGAGCCTACGTACAGGCTCTATTACGTTCCCTGCCGCGTGACCGAAAACGGCATATCCGAGGCGAGCTACGGCTACTCCGAATACGTGATAGAGGAGGGCACGGGCAGCAACAAGAAGACCTATAAGTTCGACGTGCTGACTTACGGCGACGATACCGACTTTATCGCCGTCAAGCCCGACGCCGACGGCAAATTCATTCTCGACTACGACGCGATATGGGCGACTTTAAACCAATCCGCGCAGGGCGCTTCCGACAGGTTTTCGGGCTATTCGTATTACGAGGACTACGCGAGGAACTATTTCTATTCTTTCACCAACGAAGATACGGAAAGACCGGAAATAAAGGCAATATGCGGCTATAACTACTTCAAAAACAACGCGGGCGAGAGAATAGACCTCGACCCGTTGACCCTCACCGACGTGATAAGCGACACCTACTCGCCCCTGTACTCGGTGCCCGTTTCCTCGCTTATGAACGGCGACGACGATATAGTCGACAAGCTGTTCGGCGACGTATCGTTGGGCGCTCTTATGGACGGCGCGGTCGATATGCAAAAGATCGTGGACGACGTCGAAATAAGCGCGTTTATCGGCAACGTAACGCCCGATAACAAGATAATGGCGAATATCGTCTACAAGCTGTCCGATATAAATACGGAGGAATTAACCGCGACCTACGACAAGGGCGGCCCCGACGAACAGCCCTGCAAAATCACGCTCGGCGAGGACGGCTGTATAACCGAGGTAAAAAGCAGCGCGGGAACTTCGCTCGGCGGCACTAAAATCAGCGATTTGGCTACCGTTGCGGACGACCTCGCCGTCACCGCGATAATGGACGTAAAGGCGGACGACGCCATACTGATGTACGTAGGTTACGGCGTTGCGGACGTAAATAAACAGAGCGGCAGCTTTTCCTACACGGACGGCAACGGAGAGCCGCATACTTACTATTACACCCATACGGGCAGATACTACCGCGCAATCGAAGGCGGCGAATACGAGGCTCTGCCCTGCTATATTGCGGCCGGCGAGGACGGCATGGTGACCAATGTTTGGTATTACGACGCCGCCGCCGGGGAAGAATACGAGCGTTACCCGTCGGTGGGAGCGACTACCGTAAACGACATAAGCCCGCGCATAAGCTCGCTCACCGAGCACGTTGCGCTACCCGGGGTTATCGACGTAGACCCCACTCAGTCGATTATGACCTACGTCGGCTACGGCATAACCGACGTCAAGGCGGCTGAAAGCGATTCCGCCGACGCTCTCGGCAATCCCTACGCATATACGGGCAAATACAAGACGGGCAATAAAGTTACGGTGAACGGCGCCGAAACTGACGAGGTGGTGGAGTGTTTCATCTCCCTTGCCTCCGAAGGCGGCAAGATAGCAAGCGCTTGGTATATCGACGGCGGCGCCGTGAAGTATATCTACGGCACCAAGATAAAAGACGTTTCCGACCGCATAGAGAGCATGAAAGACGATATGAAGCTCGGGGAAATTATAGAGATAAAAGAAGACGACCCCAAGATGATTAAGGCTCTCGCCGATACTTCGATTAACGGACTGAACGCAAAAATCCAATCTTTGACGGTCGGCGAAATTTTGGAAGACGACGACATAGCGGGTAGCCCCATGCTCAAACAGCTTAAAAACGCCAAAATCGTGGACCTTGCCGAAGCCATCGACAAGCTTCTAATCCAGCAAATTTACGCAAACGAAATTTACGCGTTGCCGTCGTCGGTCACAAGCCCGATGGAAGTCGTTCAGTATAGTTCGAACTATACTACATACTATACGATTGAGGACGGCGTGTTTAAGCTCGTAGGCGAGGACGGCAAGCTTGACGAAACTACTTATAACTCGACCAAGGGGACGACCACCTACTACACCTACGGCAACGACAGCTCCGAAACGGGCAAAATGAAAATCGTCGGCTACGACAGCGATACGAACTGCGACGAGTGGATTTATTACACGAAAGACGAAAACGACGAATTTGTCGTGGCAAAAGATGGCACCGCATTGCTCCACCCCACTACGGCAGAGGAAGGTACGACGTATTACTCCTACGGCCCCGCAAAGGGAATGTGGAAGCTTATTCTATATAAAAGCGTTACCACTTCGGACGGTGACACGTCCGCGACGACGAAATACGAGGAGGCGTACACCATAAACAACTTCAACGGAATGATAACCTATGCGGCGTCGAACGTGTACAACGCGACCCTCGGCGAGCTTCAGGAAGCGGGCGTAATCGAATCG
>CAZELQ010000055.1:0-6336 GCA_964513195.1 uncultured Clostridia bacterium
AAGGTAATTCTATTATGAATATCGAAAGAAAAATAAGTGCGGGTACGGTGGAAAATCTTTCCAAGGTGCTGGGCACGTTCGACGAAAACTTAAACGCAATCTGCCGTGAGCTCCACGTTATCTGCCGCGTCGACGGCACGGACGTCGTGGTCAGCGGCGAGGACGAAAAGGTGCATATCGCAACCGACGTCTTGAAAAACCTTATCGTGCTCGCCGAAAACGGCGAGAGGGTTGACGGCGGCCGCGCGGCCTATTGCATAGAGCTTGCGAAAGATGGCAGGGCTTCGGACATAACCAAGCTTTCCTCCGGCACGGTCGGCGTCACCTTCCGCGGCAAGCCCGTAAAGTGTAAGACGGTCGGCCAGAAAGCCTACGTAGACGCCATAAAGCACAGCACGGTTGTGTTCGGCGTCGGACCTGCCGGTACGGGTAAGACCTACCTTGCCGTCTGCCTTGCAGTGCAGGCAATGAAGCAAAAGCAGGTGGAAAAGATAATTTTAACCAGACCCGCCGTTGAAGCGGGCGAAAAGCTGGGCTTTTTGCCGGGCGACCTCCAGACCAAGGTAGACCCCTATTTGAGGCCGCTTTACGACGCATTGCAGGAAATGCTGGGCGTCGAGAGCTATACTAAGCTTATGGAGAGGGGCGCAATCGAGATAGCGCCGCTTGCCTATATGCGCGGCCGTACGCTGTCCAACGCTTTCGTTATTTTAGACGAGGCGCAGAACACGACGAGGGAACAGATGAAAATGTTTCTCACACGTCTCGGCGACGGCAGTAAAATGGTTATAACGGGCGACGTATCGCAAATCGACCTGCCCGAGGGCAAAAAGAGCGGACTGATTCACGCCACGTCGCTGCTGAAAGACGTGGAGGGAATCTCGGTTATAAATCTCACGGATAAAGACGTCGTAAGAAACACTTTGGTTATGCGCATAGTGCGCGCATATGACAAAGAGAGCGTCGGGAGAAAGGAAATTGGAAACAAACAAGACTAAAAAAACGAGGCTGTGGGGAATAGTCATTTTCGTGCTGAACGCAATAGTAATCGCCGCGCTCACCTTCCTCATGCTGGAAATAAACAGAGGCTGGAAGGGCGTTGATTTCATCGTCGAAAATCCCAGCCGAATCGTCTTCGTCGTTGCGTCCGTAATTTTGCTGTTGGCGCTTACGTACGGCTATCTGTATTTCGAAAGCAAAAAAATTCTGCTTAACCTCTCCAAGCTAAACGAAATGTTCATTTTGCTCGAGGTTTCGCTGATTTTGAACTTCGTGCTGGGCAAATATATCAACATAAACGCCCGCCCCTGCGCATTTTTCGCAATTATGTGCGCCACCCTTTTGGGCAGAAAGGAGGCTATGTTCTTAAACGTAATAAAAACTCTGCTCGTTTTCGTAATCGATTTAAATATCAATCTATCGACGACGGCGTCTGCCGAAATGTGGACGATATGCGCAAGTATGCTCATGTCTTTCAGCTCCGGCACCTTGGTCATATTCGTTGCGCATATGGTCAAAACGCGTTTGCAGAGTATGCTTCTGGTCGTTTTGCTGCTTATTCCCATCGAGCTTATAATAGGCATAATGGAAATACTGTTTGCCGACGACAGCGCGTCGCAGATAATCCTCTTGGGCTACGGCGCTCTCGGCGCGTTCTTCTCGACGTTGCTGTTCATGATAGCGTTGCCCGTATTCGAGTTGTTGTTCTCCGAAATGACCATATTCCGTCTGCGTGAGGTCACCGCTCCCGGCGCGCCTCTCATAAAGAAGCTCAAAACCGAGGCCCCCGGCACCTTCAACCACTCGGTAGTAGTGTCGCAGCTCGCCGAGGCGTGCGCTCTCGAGATAGGCGAAGACAGCGAGCTCACCCGTGCCTGCGCATATTATCACGACGTCGGAAAGCTTAAAAATCCCGAAATGTTCACCGAGAACCAGTCCGACTACAATGTGCACAACGAGCTTGCGCCCGAGCTTTCCGCCGACATAATCCGCGCCCACGCCCGCGACGGCGCCAAGCTGATTAAAAAGTATCATCTGCCCGACTTCTTTGCGGACATAGCCGTGCAGCATCACGGCACGTTGCCAATAAAATATTTCTACGCCAAGGCGCTTAAAATGAGCGACGGCGAAATAAATATGGCCAACTATTCCTACTCGGGTCCCGTGCCCCAGTCGAGAATCGCCGCCATTATAATGATAGCGGACGCGGCGGAGGCGGCAACGCGTTCTCTCTCCGACAGGTCGACGGCGAATATAGAGAAGTTAGTGGGCGGTCTTATAGAGGAACGCGTCAACCTCGACCAATTCGTCGACTGTAATATAACGATGCGCGACCTGACTGTGATAACCCACACCATAGCGCAGTCGCTTTCGGGCGTATATCACAGCAGAATTTCCTACCCGAAAATCAAAATCGGCAAGAAGAATTAAATGAAAAAGTTGAATATATTATGTGACGAATACGATTTTTCCGCACTCGGAGGGGCATTTGACGGCGAAGTAGAGGCCGACTGCCCCCTGTCTGCGGAAATCGTGTTTTTAGACGAAGAACAAATACGCGAACTCAACGCACGCACCCGCGGCGTAGACCGCGCCACGGACGTTCTTTCCTTTCCCTCGCTTAATTTGAGTTGCGGCCGAAAGATTGCGGCCGGTAACTTCCCGTACGATATGGACGAGGACGGAGCGCTTTTCCTCGGCTCCGTCGCCATATGTACGCAGGTTGCGCGGCGGCAAGCGGAGGAGTACGGGCACCCGTACGAGAGGGAACTGAACTATCTCGCAGTACACGGTCTGTGCCATCTTTTGGGCTACGACCATATGACCGAAGCGGACAAGCCCGTAATGCGCGCCAAAGAGGAAAGCGTGCTTGCCAAAATGGGATTGGAGAGATAATTATGCGCAGCGGATACGTAGCCTTGATAGGCAAAGCAAACGCAGGGAAAAGCACCCTTGTAAACGTGTTGGTCGGCGAAAAGGTGGCGATAGTGTCGCCCAAGCCCCAGACCACGCGCGACGCGATAATGGGCATTATAACGGAGGACGATTATCAGATAGTTTTCATCGATACCCCCGGCATATACAAGGCGCGAAACGCCCTCTCGCGTACTATGGAAAAAACCACCGAGACGACGGCCAAGGGCGTCGATTTGATATTGTTCGTGCACGACGGACATGTCGGGCTTACCGACAGAGATATCCGGCTAATGAAAAGCTATTCGCAGGGCAATATTCCCATGCTGATTGCCTATACGAAGATAGATATAATGCCGAGGGAGAACATTCCCGCCGACGTAAAGAGGCTGTACGAAGAGGGAATAAACTGCGACGTTTACCCCGTTTCGGCGCGCAAGGGCATAAACTTAAAAAAGCTCAGGGAGGCGATAGCCGCCGCTCTGCCCGAGGGCGGAAAAGTGATAGAGGACGACATCGTTTCCGACAAGAGCGACAGGTTTATGGTTTCCGAAATAATGCGGGAAAAGATACTTCTTAAGTTCGACAAGGAGATACCTCACGGCGTCGCGGTCATCGTAAATACTTTCAAATTACAGGACAACGGCGTATACGATATAAATCTCGATATTGTGTGCGAAAAGCAGAACCACAAGGCCATTTTAATAGGTAAACGGGGCGCCGCGCTAAAAGAGGCGGCTTCCTTCGCCCGCAAAGATATGGAAAAGCTGCTGGGCAAAAAGGTCTTCCTCACGACCTACGTCAAGGTCAAAGAGGATTGGCGCGACCGCCCCTCGCTCCTCAACGATTTCGGCTACGGAAAGCCGCAGTAACGCGCGGTAATATATAAAATATACAGGTAATAAATTTAATTTTTCTGCCCAACCTAATTGCAAGGGAGGGCGCTATGAGCAAGTACGACAACGACGCTGCGGAGCTTGCCTGGAAAATGTTCGAAAAGACGGGCTCGATAAGCTATTATATGCTATACAAAGAACTTAAAGGAAAGAATTGACCCCGCAATATGCGGCGGACAACGGAGTTTTGCAGGTGGAAAACATCAAGGTCAACGCGCTTATGCTTCGCGCCGTCGACTACCTTGAAAACGATAAAATACTTACCCTGCTTACCGCGGAAAACGGCATAGTAACCGCGGGCATAAAGGGAGTGAAAAAGGCGGGCGCAAAGCTAAAATTTGCTGCCCAGCCCTTTTGTTTTGCGGAATACGTTCTGGCGGAGAAGGACGGCCGCTATACGGTCGTGCAGGCCGACGAATGCGAGAGCTTTTACGAGCTGCGCCTCGGAGTGGAGAAATATTACGCCGCGAGCGCGGTGTGCGAGGCGGCCCTTGCCTCCGCGGCCGAGGGGGAGAGCGCCCGTCGGCTGTTTACCTGCGCGGTGCGCGCCCTGACTCAGATGTGCGACGGCGACGAGGGCTTGGCGCTCATAGAATTTATGCTCTCTGCGCTCGGCATAAACGGGTACCGTATTACCCTTTCGCCGTGCGCAACCTGTTCTTCGCCGCTTATAGGCGCGGCGCGTCTGCGTTTCGATATGGACGCAGGACGGTTTACCTGCTGGGATTGCGGCTACGGCGCGGGCGTCGGCGGAGAAACCTATTCCGCGCTGCTCGCCGCGGGCGGAAGTCATCTGCCTGTTACCGCCTTTGGCAAGAAACGCGCCGTCAAACTTTTAGCGGAATATTTCGCCTATAAGACCGACGTGCGCTTGAAGAGCGCGGCGGAATACGCAGAGCTTATCTGAAACCTGTTTTAACACTGATATCGGTTCGTGAAGCCGCACCTTGCGAGGTGCGGCTTTTTTGTTTATTAAATTATTGAACGGCGTACCGATATGCGACGATGTTTCTAATAGTAAAAAAATTGTCGAAAATTGCTTGACGATGGGGGGGGGGTATGGTAGACTTTAACCGTATACAAAATCCGGATTCTGTTTGCGTTTTTGGTGACGGTTATGCCTACGGTTTTTACTTACGACTATTCCAACCTCTCCGCAGTTGAAATAATCACTTTAATAAATTTCATAATAACTACGCTGTTCGGTATTCTTTTTGCGTATAGAACGGTGTATCTGATAGTCGGACTGTTTATAAAAATAAAATATCCGAAAGCGGCAAACGAGCACACGTATGCCTTTTTGATAGCCGCAAGAAACGAAAGCAAGGTTATAGGCAATCTCGTCGCGAGCATTAAAAAACAAAAATATCCCGCAGACAAAATTACCGTTTTCGTGGTGGCCGACAATTGCACCGACGATACGGCAAAAATCTGCCGTGATATGGGCTGTATAGTTTACGAACGGTTTAACGACAGGCAGATAAGCAAGGGCTACGCTCTTCAATTTCTTACCGAAAATATTCAAAGAGATTACGGAATGCAGTCATTCGACGGCTTTTTCGTGTTTGACGCGGACAATCTTTTGGCAGGCGACTACGTCGCGCGTATGAACGAAGCGTTCGACTGCGGCAATAAAATCGTCACCTCTTACAGAAACGTAAAGAATTTCGATACCAATATAATTTCCGCTGGGTACGGCTATCACCAATACAGAAATATACGCACGATGCACGTGCCCCGCAGCAAATTCGGGTTTTCCTGTACGGTAACCGGCACGGGCTTTTTGGTCAGCAGCGAAATTTTGAAAGACGGCTGGAATTGGGTTCTTATCACCGAAGATATAGAGTTCTCCTCGGATTGCATACTAAACGGTTATAATATCGTATTTTGTGCCGACGCGGTGTTTTACGACGAGCAGCCAACCGACTTTAAAACCATGTGGCGCCAGCGCCTCAGGTGGGCTAAGGGCATTTTATTGACGTTCGTGTCGCACGCGGGCAAGCTTTTAAAGGCGCTGTTTACGCCCGAAAAGCGCAATGCGAAAAAATTCGAATACACTACGCGCCAAAATGCATTTCAGCGCAAGTGCGCATATTACGACGTTTTCTGCCAGGTGTTTCCCTCCGCGCTCATACTTTTCGTATGGCAGATTATTTACTATATAGCAATACTTATCGCAAGTATATTGACGGGCGCCTCCGCAAATGCGGCGTTTGCGGATTTGGGCGTTGCGGTCGCAAAGTACGTCCTTCAACTGTACTTAGTCACGTTGGTTCAGGCAATACCGGTGGCAATTTGCGAGTGGAAGAAGATGGTTTGTCACCCCGCAAAAAAGATATTGTATATGTTTGCATTTCCCCTATTCGACCTGTTGAATATGCCCATAACCGTTGCGGCGCTTTTTACCAAAGTGGAGTGGAAGCCGATAAAACACGACGACGCGACCGACATCGAAAAAATAGACGAACTCAACGAAAAATACAACAAATCCGAATAGACGAGGGCGCCCCAAGCGGGCGCCTTTTTT
>CAZELQ010000056.1:0-6268 GCA_964513195.1 uncultured Clostridia bacterium
GCGAATAAAAACCGAATACCAAACGCGGGCAGGAAGCTTCCTGCCCGCGTTTTTTGTCTTGCTCTTAAAGTAAAAGAAGTAATGCGGCTTTATTTCTTGATTCATAATTCTTAATTCGCCGTCCCCCTCTTTCCAACTCAAAAAGTGTAATAACTAACAAATATGTTAAATATTCACAAAAATCGATGTTAAAAATTCTCAATCAGGCTGTTATTTAACATTTTTGAAAATCCATAAGAAAATTTAATAGATAAAATTTTGTCTTTTCCGCATAATCCGCGGAGGGGCGCATTTTGTCGGAAATTATCATAAAACGACTAGATATTGTGGTGTTTTGAAAAATTCGGCACAACCGAAAAGGCAAAATCCGTTCCCGCGACGGAAACGGGCAAAAACGAAGCGTTTTAGGGCAAAAAATGGATATTTTCCGTTAAAATCACGCGTTTAAACGATTGACAAAAAATTTTGTATTTAATATAATAGTCGAGCGCGTTAAAAAAAGTGCGTATTGGGATGAAGCGTAAAGTTACTTAAAACCTGCCGTCCAAACCCGCGTCAGGAAGATAATTTACGCCGACAACTGTAGGGGCGCGACCCCTGCGACTAACCGTGGCTGACAAGGTTACGCCGTTCATTCGGTGTTTTTTAATGTTCAGACCGCGATACACACGGTTAAGTTGACGCGACAAACACACAAACCGTTAGTATAAAAGGAGTAAATTATGGCAGGACAGAAAATCAGAATTAAGCTTGCGGCATACGACCACGAACTCGTTGACCTTGCGGCTTCGAGGATTGTTGAAACTATGAAGAAGAGCGGAGCTAAAATCTCCGGTCCCATTCCCCTTCCCACCGAGAGGGAGGTTATAACCATTCTCCGTTGCCCCCACAAGTACAAGGACAGCCGCGAACAGTTCGAGCAGAGAACATATAAGAGAATTATCGACATCTACACCCCCAACGCAAAGCTGTTGGATACGGTGCATTTGCCCGCAGGAGTCGATATTAAAATTAAACTCTAAGGACTTGCTTCTATACCGTTCGAAAAGACCGCCCAATGCGGTCATGTTGAGCGGGGTCAGCGGTCATTCCGAGCTTGCCGAGGAATCCCACCGTTTTACGGACTCCGTAATATGGGATCCTTACGACTCCGCTTCGCTCCGCTCAGGATGACAGGTATGGAGGGGCTAACGCTCCGTTCAGAATGACCGCAGAGTGGGCTACCGCTTCGTTCGGAATGACGGTACGGCAAAGGCTCGGAATGACAACATGCCCAATCTAAACATAGATAACCAAATATAGATACCCAACGTAAGATAGACGACGGAAACGGCGGGACGACCGACGCGGTATCTGAAAAAATAAATGGAGGAACTTTATCGATGAATAAAGCAATCATCTGCCGCAAGGAGGGTATGACCCAGATATTCACGGCAGAGGGGAAAGTAATCCCCGTCACGGTACTGCAGGCAGGTCCCTGCCCCGTAGTACAAATCAAAACTGTCGAAAAGGACGGCTATGCCGCTTTAAAGCTCGGTTTTGACGAAACCACCGAAAAGGCTTTGACCAAGCCCGAACTCGGACAGTTCAAGAAAGCCGGCGTAAAGCCCTGCAAGGTGCTCAAGGAGTTCAGGCTCGACGACCTCTCGGCATACGAAGTAGGCAAGGAAGTCAAGGCGGACGTGTTTGCCGCAGGCGACAGAATAGACGCTCACGGCATTTCCAAGGGCCACGGCTTCAGCGGCGTAGTCAAGAGATGGAACCAGCACAGGCTGAAGATGACGCACGGCGTCGGCCCCGTTCACAGGGAACCGGGCTCTATGGGCTCCATATCGGATCCTTCGCGCGTGTTCAAGCACAAGAATTTACCCGGTCATTACGGCCACGAAACCACGACCGTTCAGAACCTCGAGATTGTCCGCGTTGACGTAGAGAGGAACTGCATTCTGGTCAAGGGTTCCGTTCCCGGACCTGACGGAAGTATCGTTACCATCAACGATACCGTTAAATAAGGAGGACGAGAGAAATGCCCAGCATTAAAGTATATAAAATGGACGGCACTCAGGCCGGCACCATGAAGCTCAGCGACGCAGTTTTCGGCGCCGAATACAGGGAAGAGCTCATTCATCAGGCGGTCGTTACCAGACTAGCCAACGACAGACAGGGCACCAAGTCGACCCTTACCCGTTCGGAAGTAAGGGGAGGCGGCAGAAAGCCTTGGAGACAGAAGGGCACGGGCAATGCCCGTCAAGGCTCTATAAGAGCTCCCCAGTGGATTAAGGGCGGCATCGTATTCGCCCCCAAGAGCCGCGACTTCTCCAAAGATATGAACAAGAAGGCAAGGGCTGCCGCGCTCGTTTCCGCACTTTCCAAAAAGGTTGCCGACGACGAGGTTATCGTCGTAGATAAGCTCGTAGTTAACGAGGGCAAGACCAAGGAAATGGTTGCGTTCCAGAAAGCGTTCGGCCTCGACAAGACCGCTATATTATATATGGATAGCGCGGACGAGAAGGTGGTGCTTGCGGCGAGAAACCTGCAAAACCTCTCCACCCTGCCCGTGGAACAGATTTCCGTATACGAGGTAGTAGCAAACGCAAAGGTCGTTTTGACCAAGGCGGCAGTCAAGAAGATAGAGGAGGTCTACGGAAAGTAATATGTTAGCACAGGACATTATTATAAAACCCCTTCTCACCGAAAAGGGTTACGACGGAATAGCCGACAAGAAGTATTCGTTCATCGTAGCGAAGTCGGCAAACAAGACAGAAATAAAGCTCGCCGTTGAAAAGCTGTTCAACGTACAGGTTGAAAGCGTCAATACAGTAAACTGTAAGGGCAAGCTGAAGAGAATGGGCAGGAACGAGGGTTACACACCCGACTACAAAAAGGCAATCGTTCAGCTCAAGGCGGACTCGAAGACCATCGAATTCTTCGATTCGCTGTCCTGATAGGAGGAAACGAAAATGGCTATAAAGAGATATAAACCCACGTCGCCCTCCCGTCGTTTTATGACTGTTCTCGCGAGGGAGGAGCTCTCCGGCGATAAGCCCGAAAGAAGCCTGCTCCACGACAAGAGAAAGACGGGTGGCAGAAACAATATGGGCAGAATTACCGTTCGTCACATCGGCGGCGGTAACAAAATCAAGTACAGAATAATCGATTTCAAGCGCAATAAGGACGGAATTCCCGCCAAGGTCGTTTCCATTCAGTACGACCCCAACAGGTCTGCGAATATCGCGCTGCTCTCATACGCCGACGGCGAAAAGAGATACATTCTCGCTCCCCTCGGCCTCAAGGTAGGCGACAAGGTGCTCTCCGGTTCCGCGGCGGACATCAAGGTAGGCAACTCGCTTGCACTTGCCGATATTCCCGTAGGTACCGTAGTCCACGCAATAGAGCTTCAGCCCGGCAGGGGCGCCCAAATTGCAAGGGCGGCAGGTATTTCCGCCCAAATAATGGCAAAGGAAGGCGCTTACGCAACGTTGAAGATGCCCTCGGGCGAAATGAGACTCGTTTCCGTCAAGTGCAGGGCGACCATCGGACAGGTCGGCAACTTGGAGCATGAGATAGTACACCTCGGCAAGGCGGGCAAGACCAGATACCTCGGCACCCGTCCTACCGTAAGAGGCTCGGTAATGAACCCCAACGACCACCCTCACGGCGGCGGCGAGGGCAAGAGCCCCGTCGGACATGCAGGTCCTATGACCCCTTGGGGCAAGCCTGCGCTCGGTTATAAGACGAGAAAGAAGAAGAATCCTTCTTCCAAATATATCTTAAAGAGAATTAACTAAGGGAGGAACAGCAAATGTCAAGAAGCGTTAAGAAAGGGCCTTACGCAGAAGAAAGGCTCATGTCGAGAATAGAAGCAATGAACGCAGCTGGCGAGAAAAAGGTCGTAAAGACTTGGTCGCGCGCGTCGACCGTGTTCCCCCAGATGGTAGGTCACACGATTGCCGTATACGACGGCAGGAAGCACGTGCCCGTATACATCACCGAAGATATGGTCGGCTGCAAGCTCGGCGAGTTTGCACCCACCAGAACGTTCAAGGGCCACGCGGCCAAGACGACTAAGAAATAAGGAGGTTTTGAAGCAATGGCAAGCAATATGAAAAAGAAATCGGAAAAGATTGCCGCTACCGCGGATAAGCGTCCTTTCGCAACGGCAAAATACATCAGAATATCGCCCTACAAGGTGAGAACGGTTCTCGCTCTCATCAGGGGCAAGAGCGTTGAAGAGGCGTCCGCAATCCTTACCTATTGCAATAAGGGCGGCAGCGAGGAGGTAAAGAAGGTTCTCCTCTCGGCGGCGGCGAACGCGGAACACAATCAGGGCATGGACAGGGGCGACCTCGTGGTTGCCGAAGCCTACGCCAACGGCGGTCCCCACTTAAAGAGAATGCAGCCCGTCTCGAAGGGACGCGGACACGCAATCTTAAAGAGAACCAGCCATATCACGGTTGTACTTGACGCGAAGAAGATATAAGGAGAGAGAGTATGGGACAGAAAGTTAATCCTCATGGTTTGAGAGTAGGCGTAATCGACAGCTGGGACACCCAGTGGTACGCCGAAAAGAAGGACTTTTCCAAACAGTTAAAAGAAGATAACGTCATCCGTACTTTCATCAAGAAGAAGTACTTTGACGCGGCAATAAGCAAGATATGCATAGTCAGGGCGGCAAACAAGGTGGAAGTCACCGTTTATACCGGCCGTCCCGGCGTGCTTATCGGCAAGGCGGGCGCGGAGATAGAGGTCATCAAGAAAGACCTTGCCAAGCTCACCAACGGTAAAGTAATAATAATCAACGTTATTAAGGTTGAAAAAATCGATCAGGACGCGCAGCTGGTTGCAGAGGCGGTAGCCGCTCAGCTCGAAAAGCGTGTTTCCTACAGAAGGGCTATAAAGCAGCAACTTTCCAAGGTCACCAAGACGGGCGTAAAGGGCGTCAAAATCGCCGTTTCGGGCAGGCTTGACGGCAGGGAAATCGCAGGCAGCGAAAGCTATCACGAGGGCTCCATTCCCCTTCAGACCTTGAGAGCGAACATAGACTACGGCTTTGCGGAAGCGCACACCACGTTCGGCGTACTCGGCGTCAAGTGCTGGATTTACAAGGGAGAAGTGCTTACCGGTTCCAAGAAGCTGATGATCTCAGACGGAGGCGAAGAGTAAGATGTTAATTCCTAAGAGAGTAAAGAGAAGAATGCAGCACCGCGGCAAGATACGCGGCAGAGCGCATAAGGGCAACAAGGTAGCCTACGGCGAATACGGATTGGTTGCCGAAGAGGGCGGAAGAATTACTTCCAACCAGATAGAGGCGGCGCGTATCGCGATGACCAGATTCATCAAGCGCGGCGGTCAGGTATGGATTGATATCTTCCCTCATAAGCCCATAACCAAGCACCCCGCCGAATCCCGTATGGGTTCAGGTAAAGGCGCGGTAGAATATTGGGTAGCAATCGTTAAGCCCGACAGAGTAATGTTCGAAATGGCGGGCGTTACCGAGGACGTAGCAAGGGAGGCAATGCGTCTCGCAGCGCACAAGCTGCCCGTAAAATGCAAGTTCGTCAAGAAAGAAGAATTAGAAGGCGGTGAAGCAAATGAAAGCTAAGGAAATTATAAATTTATCGGACGAAGAACTTAGCGCCAAGCTGACCGAATTAAAAACGGAGCTGTTCAATTTACGTTTCCGCCACGCAAGCGGCCAGCTGGAAAATCCTATGCAGATAAACCTCGTTAAGAAAGATATCGCAAGGGTCAACACCGTAATCCGCGCAAGGCAGATTAAGGGCTAAGGAGATAGGCAATGGAAGAAAGAACGACTTTAAGAAAGGAAAGAGTAGGCCTTGTAGTTTCCGACAAGATGGACAAGACGGTTGTCGTAGCCATCACCGAAAAGCAGAAGCACCCCCTCTATAAAAAGACTATAACCAGAACCACCAAGTTCAAGGCTCACGACGAAAACAACGAGTGCGGCGTCGGCGATACCGTAAGGATTGTCGAGTGCAGAAAGCTGTCCAAGGACAAGAATTGGCGCGTGGCTGAGATAGTCGAAAAAGCTAAGTAAGCTTTGCTTGCTTGATAAACTGCGCAATACTGCGTCAAGCTCCGCTTTTCGGCGGGTCGTTTACGCAAAGTAAACTCCCCTTGAAAATGCTCGCTTTCCTTGTCTTGCTTGTTTCTGAAGCAAGCAATTCAACGGACGGGCTTTGGCGGTAATCAGTTTGACTTGTGATAAGTAGGTCAAACGAATAAGCAATTAAGAAACATGGCAGTA
>CAZELQ010000057.1:0-6241 GCA_964513195.1 uncultured Clostridia bacterium
CGGTCATTCCGAGCCTGCCGAGGAATCCCAACGGGCAAGCGGCGGTATATTCTCAAAATTTCTCTTTCTTGCTCTTGACAAACTTCCGCCGCGGAAAATTTTTCAGCCGCACAAAAGAATTTCCGTTTTATTCTTTACATCTATAATAAAATAGTGTATACTCAATGTCGTAAAAAGCGGCTTCCACGCCCTTTTTCGTCACCAAAAAATGGTAAAAATGGGCATAATATGCATTGTAGTACAGCTTATTATTATAAAAGCGCAAAATAAATAAGTCAAGCAGTTTTTTGCGCGCGCCGAAATAAAATTTTAAAAGAAATTTACAGGGTGAAAAAATTATGCGGATTGACAAATTCTTAAAGGTTTCCAGAATACTTAAAAGGCGCACCGTTGCGCGCGAAGCGTGCGACGGCGGCAAGGTGATTATCAACGGGCGCGAGGCAAAGCCCTCGAAGGAGATAAAGGCGGGCGACGTCGTCGAGATAAACTACGCGACGGGCGTTCTTAAATTCCGCGTAAAACAAATTAAAGAAACGGTGAAAAAAGACGAGGCCTCCTCGCTGTACGAAATAATAGAATAATAATTTTTTTCGCTTTTTGAACGATTCGATTATTGACAATCGGTTTTTTTGTGCTAACATAATTATATAATAGATACAAAAGCAGTTTACTTAGAAAATGTACAAAATACTTCTTTCCAAGCTTAAAGAGGCGGTTATCTCCGTTCTCCCCGTAACGGCGATAGTGCTGATAATCTCCTTTACTCCGCTCGTAAATCTTTCCGCGACGGAGCTGATTGCCTTTTCCGTCTGCGCGGTGGGGCTTATTCTGGGAATAGCCCTCTTCAACCTCGGCGCCGACCTTGCGATGACGCCTATGGGCGAACACGTGGGCACGGGCCTTACCAAGTCGAAAAAGGTTTACATACTCATTGCCGTCTGCTTCGTCATGGGGCTTCTGATAACCATTGCGGAGCCCGACCTTTCCGTACTTGCCGAGCAGGTCAAGGACATCATGCCTACTTCCGGCGAGGGCGGCAAATGGATTCTGATTATTACCGTCGGCGTAGGCGTCGGACTGTTTCTGGTTTTTGCGATTCTCAAAATCGTTTTCAAAAAAGACCTCTCGGCCATGCTGATGTTCTTTTATATGTTGCTCTTTGCCGTGTCCGCCATTCTGATTGACAGCGGCAAGAAGAGTCTATTGCCCCTCGCATTCGATTCGGGCGGCGTAACCACCGGCCCCATCACCGTACCTTTCATTATGGCGCTCGGCGTGGGTATTTCGAACACGATCGGCGGACGGCACGCAAACGAAAACAGCTTCGGGCTCATCGCCCTGTGCTCGGTCGGACCCATTATCGCCGTCATGCTTCTCTCCCTTATGTCCGACGGCGATTTGAGCGTCTACAACACCGACATATACGCCATTGAAAATTATCTCGGCTCCAACTTCGGAGGTCTGCTTTTAGATAAGCTGAAAGAGGTACTTTTGGCGCTCGGACTAATCGTGATCTTTTTCTTCATTCTGCAATTCACGATATTAAAGCTGCCCAAAAAAAGGCTGGCGCAGATAGGCGTCGGCATAGTCTACACCTTTATCGGTCTCGTAATATTCCTTATTTCGGTCACCGTCGGCTTCATGCCCGTCGGCTTCAAGCTGGGCAGCCGGCTTGCCGCAAGCAGCCCCGCCCTTTTGGTGGTTTTAGGCTTTATATTGGGTCTTGTGGTCGTACTTGCCGAGCCTGCCGTCCACGTATTGAACAAGCAGGTCGAAGAGGTGACGGGCGGCGGCGTCAAAAAGGTCGAAATGCTGGTCGCCCTCTCGATTGCGGTGGGCGTCTCGATAGGGCTCTCGCTAATCAGAATGATTTTCAAATTCTCCATTCTGTACTATCTCGTGCCCGGTTATCTCATATCTTTGGGGCTGTCTTTCTTCGTTCCCAAAATTTATACGGGTATCGCGTTCGACTCGGGCGGCGTGGCGAGCGGTCCTCTCACCTCGAGCTTTATTCTGCCCCTCGTAATGGGCGCGTGCGTCAGCATGCACGGCAACGCCGAAATTTACAGCTCGGCTTTCGGCGTGGTGGCTATGGTCGCCATGACCCCCCTTATAACCATACAGATACTCGGCTTCAAGGCCGTAACTTCCTCCAAGGTGCGCAGAAAGATGCAGATGAACCGCATACTCGCCGCCGACGACGAACAGATAATATACTTCAAATAGGTATGAACCGATGTCAGAGAAAAAATCAACGGTGAAAAACCACGTGGCGGCAAAAAAACGCGGGCGCGCCGCCGCTAAATCCCATGCCGTGACGGGCGACAAGCTGGAACTTTTGGTTACCACGGTGGCGAGAAATAAGGCAGACTACTACGCCGACCTGATTCAGTCGTTCGACGTCAATTTGCAGGCGCTTGCAATGGCGCACGGCACGGCCAACGCCACCATGCTCGGACTTTTGGGCTTGGAGGACAGCTCTAAGACGGTAATATTCAGCGTCATTCAAGAGAACAAGTTACCCGAAGCCATGGCGGCGCTGGAGGAAAAATTCAACGCCATCAAGGGCGGCAAGGGTATCGCCTTTTCCGTACCGTTGACGAGCGTGATAGGCACGCTTATATACGGATTTCTGAGCAACAACAAAAAGTTGAAGGAGAACAGACAATGAGCGGCGCATACGAGGTAATATTCTGCATAGTCAATTCGGGCTACTCGGACATGGTTATGGACGCGGCCAGAGAGGTCGGAGCGCGCGGCGGCACGGTAATCCACGCCCGCGGCACGGCGAACAAGGAAGCCGAGCAGTACTTCCAGATAACCATTCAGCCCGACAAGGACATAGTAATGATTTTGGTGCCCGCCGAAATTAAGGACGCCGTTCTGCATGCGCTCTACAACAGCGCGGGGCTCAAAACAGCGGGTCAGGGCATCGCCTTTTCCATGGCGGTCGACAACGTGGTCGGCGTCTCCGACTCCGCCCCTCCCGTCAAGCCCGAACAGCCCAAAGCAGAACCCGAAAAGAAAGACGACGAGGGTGCGCCCTCCGGCACGGACGGGGAAGCAAAGTGAAAATAAGCGTGATAATCTGCGCCGCGGGCAGGGGCGAGCGGGCGGGCTTCGGTAAAAACAAACTTATGGTCAAGGTGCCCTTAAACGGCGTGCCCGTACTGCACTACACTCTTTCGGCTTTCGAGGAGTTCGACGAGGTATATGCGGGGGGCAATCTTGAAAAAATAGCCGTTTGCGCCGAGGACGACAAGCAAACCAAAGACTTCTGCACGGCCTACGGCTGGCGGGTGGTTGACGGCGGCGTAACGAGGACGGAGAGCGTTTACAACGCATTGCAATTCGTTACGGGCGATATGGTAATAATCCACGACGGCGCGCGCCCCTTTGTGACCGAGAAGATTATAGAGGAGTGCGTAGAGTGCGCCGAAAAGTACGGCAGCGCAATCTGCGCGACCCCCGCTACCGACACGACGGCAATTTCCGACGACGGCTTTATTGCCTCCGTACCGCCGAGGAACACCGTGTTTTACGTGCAGACCCCGCAGGTCTTTTTGACGGAGGATATCAGGAGCGCGTACGAAAGGGCGATAGGCGACGGACAGAGCTACACCGACGACGGCTCGGTTTACTCGCGGTATATCAGGCCCGCAAAGCTGTGCGCGTGCGGTACGCCTCAAAATAAAAAGCTCACTTTTAGGAGCGATTTCGACGGCTTCAACGTCTACCCCACCGCCCTCGTTTTCGACGAAGCGCAGCCGAGGGTCGGCTTCGGCGTCGACGTTCACGCTTTCGGGAAAAAGCAGGACTTTATAACCCTGTGCGGTGTAAAAATACCCTGCGATACGGGACTTATAGCCCACAGCGACGGCGACGTTGCCGTTCACGCGGTAATGGACGCGCTGCTTTCGGGGGCGGGACTCAAAGATATCGGGCACTACTTCCCCGACAGCGACGACCGCTACGAAGGCGCAGACAGCATACTATTACTTAAAGAGGTCATAAAAATAGTCGCAAAAGCCGGCTTTACGCCCTTGGGGCTTTCGGTTGCGATTCAGGCCGAAAAGCCGAGACTGAGCGGCTATATCGACGAAATGACGGCCTCCCTCGCCTCGGCAGCGGGGCTGGACGGCGAAGATATTTCAATCACGGCGGGCACGTGCGAGGGGCTTGGCTTCGTAGGCGAAAAGCGGGGCATATGCGTGTACTGTACGGCGGTTTTAAAGGAGATTGACAATGGCTAAACCGACTACGGTATACGTCTGCTCGGAGTGCGGCGCGACCAGCCCGAGGTGGCTCGGCAAGTGCCCCTCCTGCGGGCAATTCAATACAATGGCCGAGGAGATAGTGAAGCCCGCGCTCCCCGCCGAAAAAGCGAAAAAGAGCGTCTACTCCCTGCCGCACGCAAGACCCCTGAGCGAGGTTACGTACGAACGGCACGACCGCACTTCGTCGGGCATAAGCGAATTCGACACCGTCCTCGGCGGCGGAATCGTAAAGGGCTCGCTCGTACTGTTAGGCGGCGACCCCGGCATAGGCAAGTCCACCCTTTTAACGCAGATTTCGGCGTATCTTTCAAGGGAGCACAAGGTTTTATACTACTCTGCCGAAGAGAGCTGTTCGCAGGTCAAAATGAGGTGCGACAGGCTTAAAGTGGACGGCGGGAATATGCTGCTTTTAAACGGCACGTGTATAGACGATTTGGAGAGCGAGCTCGACGGCGTGGAATTCTGCGTAATCGATTCCATACAGGCCGTATATACCGACGACCTCTCCTCTTCCTCCGGTTCGGTCGGACAGGTGAGGGAATGTGCAACGAGGCTTATGCGCATTGCAAAGAGCCGCGGCATAACCTTTTTTATAGTCGGACACGTAACCAAAGAGGGCTCGCTCGCAGGCCCCAAGGTACTCGAACACATAATGGACACCGTACTCTACTTCGAGGGTGAAAATCAGGAAAACTACCGTATACTCCGCGCCGTAAAGAACAGATTCGGAAACGTTTCCGAGGTGGGCGTATTCGAAATGACCGGCGAGGGAATAATTGCCGTGACGGACTATTCGGGCATATTCCTCTCCGAAAGCCGCGGACAGGAAAACGGCTGCGCCGTAACCCCCTCGCAGACGGGCAACCGCTGTATGAACGTGGAGATACAGACGCTCATCTCGCACACCAATTTCGGCCAGCCGAGACGCATGTCCTTGGGCGTTGACTATAACAAGCTCTCCCTGCTCCTCGCGGTGCTGGAAAAGAGGTGCAACCTACGCTTTTCCGCGCAGGACGTCTACATAACCGTCATGGGCGGCATAAAGCTGAACGAACCCGCGTGCGACCTTGCACTGTGCGCCGCGCTCTCCTCGGCCTATTTCGAGCGCCCGGTAGACAAATACACCGCGGTGTTCGGCGAGGTCGGGCTCACCGGCGAGGTACGCGCCGTACAATACGCCGAAAAGAGAGTGCAGGAATGTCTTAAAATGGGTTTTAAACGGGTGCTTTTGCCCGCAAAAAATATGAAGTCGGTGGCAAAGTACGCAGGGCAGATTTCCATCGTGCCCGTGCTGTACTTAGGCACCATGCTTAAAACGTTATTTCCAAAGGAGGAATAAAATTATGATTATTACGGTAAGCAGACAATTCGGCAGCGGCGGCAGAGAGCTCGGCAAAAGGCTTTCCGACGCGCTGGGACTTGAGTACTACGACAGGGAACTCGTTACGGAAATCGCCAAAAAGGCGGCGCTCAACGAAAACTACGTCGATTCGGTTCTTGAAAAGGGCGGCTATTCCAACTTTACGTTCAGCTTTGCGAGGTCTATACCCCTCTCTTACGCCGTTCACGACACCGTGACCGACGTATTGGTTGCACAGCAGAACGTAATAAGGGCGATTGGCAAAAAAGGCGACTGCGTGATAGTAGGCAGAAGCGCCGACGCCATACTCTCCGATTTGAAGCCCGTCAAAATTTTCGTCTACGCCGACGACGAGAGCAAAATCGAGCGGTGCCGCAAACGCGCCGAAGAGGGCGAGGACGTTTCCGAAAAGCACCTTAAAAAGACCTTTAAGCAAATCGATAAATCGAGGGCTAAGCTGCACGACCTCGTGTCCTCCGTCGAATGGGGCGACAAGGACGGCTACGACCTGATGATAAACACCTCGGGTCTGGACGTGAAAAATATTATCGCGCCGCTCGCCGACCTTATCACCGATATAGCGGGAACGAAAAAGTAATTCACC
>CAZELQ010000058.1:0-6222 GCA_964513195.1 uncultured Clostridia bacterium
AGTGTTTGAAAAAATCTGCAAAAATCTCAATCAGGTGAATAAAAAATGAAAACCGTACTCATCACCGGCGGTACCCGCGGCATAGGCAAGGCTATCGCGCAGGAATTTTTACAGAACGACTATGAGGTTATAATTAACTATTGCCACGATGAGGAGTGCGCGCTGGCCACGCAGGCCGAATTCAATATGCAAGGCTACTGCCCCGTGCTTATGCGCGCCGACGTTTCCGACGAAGAGCAGGTCAAAGACATGTTCAAGGAAGTATTCCGTATATACGGCAAAATAGACGTGCTCGTCAACAACGCGGGTATTTCCGTCGTGCAAGTAATACAGGACACCACCGTGCCCGATTGGGAGCGCGTGTTCGGCGTAAACGTAAAGGGCACGTTTTTGTGCAGCCGCGAGGTTTGCGACAGTATGATTTGCGCCGGCAGCGGCTGCATTATAAACGTCGCCTCCATTTGGGGCGAGGTCGGGGCGAGCTGCGAGGTCGCCTATTCGGCCTCTAAGGGCGCGGTGATAGCGTTCACCAAGGCGCTTGCCAAGGAGCTTGCTCCCTCGTTCATTCGCGTAAACTGCGTTTCTCCGGGCGTTATCGATACCGATATGAACGCCCGCCTTTCGGAGGTGGAAATGGAAGATTTAATTGCCCAGATACCTTTGGGAAGATTGGGCACGGGCGAGGACGTCGCCAAGGCCTGTCTGTATCTGGCGGAAAATTCCTACGTGACGGGCGAGGTGCTGTCCGTCGGCGGCGGTTTTTCCAAATAATTTATAAAAATTTTTCCGAAAAAAAAGGAAATCGAATAATTTTTTCGTATTATAAGATGAAAATGCAAAATTTTAAGTCCGTAAAGGAAAAGACGTACGCCATAGAGGAGGCTTTCCTGTCTCCCTATGCGGCAAAATCCAACGCCACCCGCGGCAGACAGCGCGAGGAGGAGCCCTGCGCCATGCGCACCGAATATCAGCGCGACAGGGACAGAATCATTTACAGTAAATCCTTTATAAGGCTTAAGAACAAGACGCAGGTATTTTTTTCGCCCGAGGGCGACCACTACATAACCAGACTTACGCACACCCTCGACGTCGCGCAGATATCCCGCGCACTTGCGCGGGTGCTCTCCCTGAACGAGGACTTGGCCGAGGCGATAGCTCTCGGTCACGATTTGGGTCATACGCCGTTCGGTCACAGCGGCGAGCGCATTTTAAACAAGCTTTCTCCTACGGGCTTCAAGCATAACGAGCAATCGGTACGCGTCGTCGACGTCCTCGAAAAGGACGGCAAGGGGCTTAACCTCACTTTCGAGGTGCGCGACGGCATACTCAACCATAAAAAGGGCTTGGAACCCGCCACGTTGGAGGGTAGGTGCGTAAGCATCGCCGACCGCGTCGCATACATTAACCACGACTTAACCGACGCCATACGCGCGGGCATACTTAAAAATTCCGACGTTCCCGGGGAAATCGTCGCCGTGCTCGGAAACAGCTCGCGCGAGAGAATAAACGCCGCCGTCACCTCCGTGTACGAGCGGTGCTCGGGCAAAAACGAGGTTGAGCTGGGCGAAGAGGTGGGACAAGCCTGCGAAGCACTCCGCGCCTTTATGTTCGAGAACGTATACCGGACCAAATACGCCCGCGGCGAGGAAGAAAAGGCGGAGAGGATGATTTCCGCAATCTACGATTATTTTACAAAATACCCCGGGCGCTTACCGCAAACCTTCGTCGCCCTCACCGGGAAGTACCCCAAAGAACAGGTCGTATGCGACTATATATCGTCCATGACGGACAGGTATGCAGTCTACGTTTTTAATAAGATTTTCGTGCCCAAGGGTTGGGCCTTCATCGACGAGCTGAACTGATAAATTATGGCAGGGATTGATCGGGAGTTCTTGCGGACTCTGAAAGAAAAAGTCAATATCGTGGACGTGGCGCAGAGCTACTTTTCGCTTGAAAAGCGCGGCGCAAGCTATTGGGCTTGCTGTCCTTTTCATCATGAAAAAACGCCTTCCTTTGCCATAAACGAAAACGAGCAGTACTATCATTGCTTCGGATGCGGCGTGTCGGGCGACGTGATTCGCCTTGTGGGCAATCTTGAATCTCTCGACTTCATCGACGCGGTAAAGCTTCTTGCAGACAGGGCTAAAATACCTATGCCTAAGCAGGCGAAAGAGAACGAAAAGACGATGGAGCTCAAGCGCAAAAAGGACTCCGTATTAAAGATTTTGAACGATTGCGCCCACTTCTATCTGGACAACCTCAATTCGGGCAAAGCCGACGCGCATATCGAGTATATTTTAAAGCGCAAAATACCGTCCAATATGGTGCGCACGTTCGGCCTCGGCGCAAGCTTGAACTATAACGACCTGCCGAGATATTTGCTCTCTAAAGGTTATTCCAAGCAGGACATGATAGACAGCGGCGCCGTAAGCGAGGCGGACGGCAGACTTACCGACGCGCAGGGCGGCAGGCTGATTTTTCCCATTATAAATTCCTACGACGAGGTAATAGGCTTCGGCGGCCGCGCCATAAAACAGACAAAGTTTGCAAAATACGTAAACACGCGCGACACGATAGTTTTCAACAAGCGCAAAAATCTTTACAACGTAAATCTTTTAAAAAAGCTTAAAAGAAGCCAAACTGTAAAGGAAGTCATAATGGTAGAGGGCTATATGGACACGCTCTCTCTATACAGTGCGGGCTTTAAAAACGTAGTGGCGAGCATGGGCACTTCGCTCACGCAGGATCAGGCAAGACTGATTAAGCGCTACGCCGACACCGTACTGATAAGCTACGACGGCGACGCGGCGGGTCAGAAAGCAAATTTGAGAGGACTCGACATTTTAAAGGACGAGGGGCTGAACGTCAAGGTCGTGCCCTTGCCCGACGGCTACGACCCCGACGACGTAATAAAAAACAGCGGCAACGGCGGCTACTCCGCCTGCCTGAACGCGGCAATGCCGCTTATAGACTACAAGCTCTCCGTTTTAAAGCGCGAATTCGATTTGACCAAGACGGAGGACAAGCGCAGATACGTCTCCGAGGCACTTACCGTAGTCAGAACCGCGGAGAGCGAAACCGAGCGGGAGGAGCTGTTAAAAACTATAAGGGGAGAAACGGGAATTTCTCTGGAAGCGCTCCGCCGCGACCTCGATTCCAAGCCGACGGCAAAAGAACCCGTGCGGGAGGTAAAGGAAGCGAGAAAGGACACGTCCAACGCCTCGCTTAAGGCCTCGCGCTTCGTTATCGCAGGCTTTTTGTTCGGTGCGGACTATGCAAAGGACAAAGACATAGAAGAAGTGCGTTTCAAGAACGAAGTGCACGCCATTATCGCAAGGTTCATAGCGAGCAAAAAGCTTATGGACGAGCCCCTGCATCTCTCCGAGCTGTTTGAATTTTTCGACGATAAGACGCCCGAATACGAGGAGCTTACGAGAATTCTGGACTACTCCGAGGGCGGCGACCTGACGGGCGAAGTCGGGGCGAAATATTTCGACGATTGCCTATTGCGCCTGCGGCTCGACGATATAGACGAAAAAATCGCCCAAGCCACGGCGAATATGGAAAAGGCTTCCGACTTAAACGAAAGGGCGGAAGCGGCTAAGACGGTATACGAACTCGCAAGAGAAAAGGAAAAAATCAAGAGCAGAGCCAATTCCGCCGGTTAAGCGGTCTGCCAAGAGGTGTTTATGAATTTAAGCGAACAGAAACTCAACGAAATTTTAAAGCAGATTATCGACAGCTATTCTTATAAAGGCGCGATAACCACGGACGCAATCTGCGACGTGCTCGAAAAGTACGAAACGACGCCGGCGCAGGTCGATTACGTCTATAAGTCCATAGCCGAGGTCGGCATACAGATAATAGACGAGGCGGAAAGGAACAAGGAGCTGTACGAACAGGCGCTTTCCGATATAAGCCTCGACGACCCCGTAAAAATGTATCTTAAGGACATAGGCGAAGTTCCCCTTCTCTCCGCGGACGACGAAATAGAACTCGCCCGCAGAATACAGGACGGCGACGAGGAAGCGAAAAAGAAGCTGTCCGAAGCAAACCTCAGGCTGGTTGTATCTATAGCGAAGCGGTACGTAGGCAGAGGTATGCTCTTCCTCGACCTGATTCAGGAGGGCAATATAGGCCTGATGAAGGCGGTGGAAAAATTCGACTACCAGAAGGGCTTCAAATTTTCCACTTACGCCACTTGGTGGATTAGGCAGGCCATAACGAGGGCTATCGCCGATCAGGCACGCACGATACGTATACCCGTGCATATGGTGGAAACAATCAATAAATTGACCCGCGTTTCCAGAATGTTGTTACAGCAGCTGGGTAGAGAGCCTACCCCTGCAGAGCTTGCAAAAGAAATGGGCGTTTCCGAGGAGCGCGTGCGCGAAATACAGAAAATAGCTCAGGACCCCGTCTCGCTCGAAACACCTATAGGCGAAGAGGAGGATTCCCACCTCGGCGATTTTATAGAGGACGACAGGGCGGTAACGCCCTCGGACAGCGTTTCTACGACGATGCTGAAAGAAACGCTTTTAACCGTTTTGAACAGCCTTACCCCGAGAGAGGAAAAGGTCTTACGCCTGCGCTACGGCGTGGACGACGGCCGCCCCAGAACGCTCGAAGAGGTAGGCAAGGAATTCAACGTCACGCGTGAGAGAATCAGACAGATAGAGGCCAAGGCTTTAAGGAAGCTGCGCCACCCCTCGCGTTCCAAGCACCTAAAGGACTTCCTCGATAACTGATGACGAGAATTGAACAAATCTGTTCGTTTATAGAGAAGTCGTCCACCTTTGCGGATATCGGCTGCGACCACGGTTATTGCACCCAAGCCGTGCTCAAAAGCGGGAAATGCGGGAGTGCGATTATCTCAGACGTAAGCGAAAAGAGCCTTGAAAAGGCGGAAAGGCTTCTCGCGGATTATATCGGAAACGGCGTAGTGCGCTCCGTATGTTGCGACGGGCTGGCGGGAATACCGGAAGAAACGGAACAGATACTCATCGCGGGTATGGGCGGAATGGAGATAATCAAAATACTGACGGAGGGCTTTATTCCCCGCAGATTCGTGTTCCAGCCTATGAAAAACGCCGACAGGCTGCGCTCTTTTCTGATAGAGAAGGGTTGCAGGCTCGTCAGGGACGATATCTTCTTCGACGGCAACTACTATTTTATCATAAAGGGCGAAAGAGACGGCGGAACGACGGGTTACACGCCGCTACATATTCAGTTCGGCAGAGACAGTCTGAAAAATCCGCTATTCGGAAATTACGCCCGTGAGGAACTTTCCAAGAAGACGGGCTATTTGGGCGGCGTCAAGGCGGGGAGCAACGCCGATTCCATAAGGCGTGAAATTCGATTTTTAAGGGAGGCTCTGGGATGCTGACTGCGGAAAACGTATTGGAAATTCTCGAAGAGGTCGCGCCGCTTAAACTGTCGGACGACTTTTGCAAAAAGTATAAAATGTACGACAACAGCGGCATTATCATAAATTGCGGCAAAGAAATCCGCGGCGCGCTGTTTTCCCTCGACTTGTCGGAAGCGGCCGTAAGAGAGGCGCTGTCGCATAAATATAATCTTATCGTCACCCATCACCCCGCAATTTACGGCGGCATAGAGAGATTCGATTTGACAAACGACGCCCACGCCCGCGCGTTGGCCGCCTGTCTCAAAAACGATATTTCGGTTATTTCCATGCACTTGAATATGGACGTCGCGCCCGAAGGCATAGACAATTTTCTGATGAAAGGTCTGGGCGGCGAGGAGTGCGACGTACTTGCAACGGTGGACGGAGGAGCCTACGGCAGAGCGTATGGCATAAAACCCGTCGCGTTTGCGGACTTCGTAAAAAACCTGTCGGAAGAATTCAGAACGACCCCGCTTCTGCACGGCAAGGACGGAAGAACGGTAAGAAAAGTCGCCTCGTTCTGCGGGGCGGGCGGCGACGACGAAGCCGTCGCCTTTGCAAAGAAGAACGCCGTCGACGCGGCCGTCTCTTCGGACCTGTCGCACCACCGCATAGTCGAGCTTGTGGAAAGCGGAATTGCAGTCGTTCAGCTCACTCACTATGCCGCCGAGAGCTACGGCTTCGGTAAAATTTACGAAAAAATCAAAAATAAACTCAATGCGCCCTCGTCGTTTTTGTTCGACGAAAGGTTTGCATAAAGGAGAATATAATGTCACAGATAGCACAGCTTTTACTCTATCAGGAAAAGGATTCCG
>CAZELQ010000059.1:0-6198 GCA_964513195.1 uncultured Clostridia bacterium
AGTATGGGCAACGCGACGGTGAGCGAGCACTGTCCCACGCACGATAAATCTTGCATCGTCAGAATTCTTTTCATATTTTTATTCTCCTCGATTGTTTTCGGTAGGGTCGGTTATAGCCGTTTCGGCGTCGCTTTTGCCCCCTTCGGGCTTTTCGGCTTCGTCGGGCTTGTTCTTTTTGACCGCCATTTCGCCCCTGAAGTCGGGCAGCAGGTGCGCCTTTACAAGTCTCCTCTTCAGACCGCACGCGTAGCATATCGCAACCGCGAGCGCTATTCCTATAATCTCCTGTAAAACGTTTGCGGGCATTTTCAGAAGGGCGACCTCGGCGGGCTTGCTCTCCCAGGTTATTCGCTTGATAAAGTAACCTACGATAACCAAAAGAGCGGGCACTATGCTTGAAATAACCGCGATTATGCCCTCGCGCAGGTTGCTGTTCTTCCTGTTGAAAACGTTTCGGAGGAGTGTGAAAATCAGCGACGCGGTAAGCCCCTGCAGGCCGTGTATTACCAACGACGGAATGGCGTTATAGGCCGTGCCGTTTATGCCGAAAAGGTCGAAAAAGGTTGTGCCTATTCCGCCGACTATCGTTGCGCTCAGAGGGTCGGTAAGGTAGGCGGCCGTAAAAATCGCAAAGTCGCACCAATAGATTTTGCCGGTGAGCACGGGAATCCCCGGTATGTAGCCCGTCGCCACAACCAGCGCGGTCAATAGCGCCGTGTAAGCAATCCACTTGGTAGAATAAATTATTCTCTTATTTTTCATGGTTTTTTCATCCGATTAAGTAATTATTGTTGACTATTATACGCCCTTTTGATATTATTAAAATAATCAATTTGATATATTTTTATAATACCAGATATGTTAACGTACCAACTGCCCGAAAAAAATAAATACTACGCCCTCTATTATGCCGTGCGGGAGGACATTCTCCACGGCAATCTCAAGGCGGGTGAAAAGCTCCCCGGAAAGCGCACTTTGGCTGCGCACCTCTCGGTGAGCGTGATAACCGTGCAGACTGCATACGAGCAGCTGCTGGCCGAGGGTTACATATTTTCCGAGGAGAGGAAGGGTTATTTCGTGGCCGAGGTCAACGTGGGTGAGAACGCCGACCCTCTGCCCGCCGAAAGACGGGAGGAGAGCGGAAAGAGTTACGCTCTCGATTTGACTTCGGGCAGGGCGCCCGCGGCGCTGTTTCCCTTTTCGGTATGGGCAAAGCTGATGCGCGCCACTCTCTCCCGCGAGGCGGAGCACCTTTTGGAGCGCGTTCCCTGCGACGGTGACCCCGCTCTTAAGTCGGCCATAGCGGCCTACCTCTACCGGTTCCGCGGCTTTAAGGTAGACCCGCGGTACGTGGTAATAGGCGCGGGCGCGGAGTATCTTTACGGCGTAATCGTCCAGCTTCTCGGGCGGGAAAAGCCGTACGCCGTGGAAAATCCCGGTTACGGCAGAGTTCCGAACACCTACGTTTTAAACGGTGCGAAGTGCGTATATATTCCCGTGGACGAAAGGGGAATAGAGGTGGAGTCCGTAGAGAACAGCGGGGCATGCGCGGTACACGTATCGCCCGCCCACCAATTCCCGACGGGCGCCGTAATGCCCGCGGCCAACCGTTCGCGGCTCATAAACTGGGCGGTCAGGGAAGACGCATACATAATTGAGGACGACTACGATTCGGAGTTCCGCCTCTACGGAAAGCCCCTGCAGCCCGTCGCGGGGTTGAGCGCCGACAGGGTTGTCTATTTAAACACGTTTTCCAAGACGCTCGCGCCCTCTATGAGGCTGGGGTATATGGTGTTACCCCCCAAACTATATGCCCGCTATCGTGAAATGTACGCATCTTCCGCCAACGTCGTGCCGTTGTTCGAACAAAAGGCGCTTGCCGAGATGCTGGACGGCGGTTACTTCGAGCGTCACGTCAACCGCCTCAAAAACCACTACCGCGGTGTGCGGGCTAAGCTCATAGCAAAGATAGAGGAGCTGCCTGTCAATAAGGAGATTATAGAAACGGGCGGCGGACTCCACCTTACGCTGCGCCTGCCTGACTTTGAAAGCGACGAGGCTATCAAGCGCGCCGCCGAAGAACGCGGGATTAAGATAAAGTGCCTGTCCGACTATCTGTTCGAGAGGGCGGAGGGGTACGACAAGGTTGCCGTAATAAACTACTCGGGGGTGGAGCTGTGAGTGCTTCCGTGCTGTACGCGGTGTTGTCTTTATAAAATTTTCGCGCGGCCTTGCAAAATGCGGGGCGATATGATAAAATACGGTCAATAAGGAAGGTGGAGCTATGACGGAAATATTTCCGGAAATCGGAAAAATAAAATATGAGGGCGCCGGGAGCAGGAATCCGCTCGCTTTCAAGTTTTACGACAAGGACAAAGTAGTCCTCGGCAAAAAGATGGGCGGGCACTTGCCGTTTGCAATGGCTTGGTGGCACAATCTCTGCGCCTGCGGCACCGATATGTTCGGCAGAGACACGGCGGATAAAAGCTTCGGCGCAAGGGTCGGCACTATGGAGCACGCCAAGAGAAAGGTGGACGCGGGCTTCGAATTTATGCAAAAGCTCGGCGTGGATTACTTCTGTTTCCACGACGTAGACCTTGTTCCCGAAGCGGACGACATCAAGGAAACCAACCGCCGTCTGGACGAGATTTCCGACTACGTTTTGGAAAAAATGAAGGGCACGGGCATAAAATGCCTTTGGGGAACGGCCAATATGTTTTCCAATCCCCGCTACATGAACGGCGCGGGCTCGACGAACAGCGCGGACGTCTACTGCTTTGCGGCAGCCCAAATTAAAAAGGCGTTAGATATAACCGTAAAGCTCGGCGGCAGGGGCTATGTTTTCTGGGGCGGAAGAGAGGGCTACGAGACGCTTCTCAATACCGACGTCAAATTCGAGCAGGACAATATCGCAAGGCTTATGAGAATGGCCGTAGAGTACGGCCGGAGCATAGGCTTTAAGGGCGATTTCTACATAGAGCCCAAGCCCAAGGAGCCCATGAAGCATCAGTACGATTTCGACGCGGCTACGGCGATAGGCTTTTTGAAGAAGTACGGCCTCGACAAGGATTTCAAAATGAATATAGAGGCCAACCACGCCACCCTTGCGGGACACACGTTCGAGCACGAGCTCCGCATTTCCGCAATCAACGGCATGCTCGGCAGTATCGACGCCAATCAGGGCGACTATCTGTTGGGCTGGGACACCGACGAATTCCCCTTCGACGTGTATTCGGCTACGATGTGTATGTACGAGGTATTGAAGGCGGGCGGCCTTTCGGGCGGCTTTAACTTCGACGCCAAGTGCCGCCGTCCGTCCAATACCTACGAAGATATGTTCGAGGCGTATATTTTGGGTATGGACGCCTTTGCGTTAGGACTTTTAAACGCCGCAAAGCTCATAGAGGACGGAAGAATAGACGAGTTTAAAAAGAAGAAGTACGCTTCGTTTGAAAGCGGTATAGGCGCAAAGATTGTAAGCGGCAATACGAGCCTTGCGGAGCTTTCGGCGTATGCGGAAAGGTTGGGCGCGCCCAAGATGCCCGAAAGCGGCAAGCAGGAGTATCTTGAAAGTATAGTCAATCAAGTACTATTCGGTAAGTAAAATGAATTATTTTATAGGTTTGGATTTGGGAACGAGCGGGCTGAAAGGTCTGCTCGTTTCGGACAATGGGAAAATTGTAAGGCAGGCGCATGCGGAGTACGGCGTAAGCTATCCGAAAAGCGGTTGGAGCGAGCAGAACCCCGGGGATTGGCTTTCGGCAATGAATAAGGTGCTTGCCGGGCTTAGCCGCGGCATAGAAAAAGAGGTTAAAGGCATATCGTTCGGCGGTCAGATGCACGGGCTCGTAATGCTCGATAAGGACGACAGGGTTATTCGCCCGTGCATACTTTGGAACGACGGCAGAACGCAGAAGCAGACCGACTATCTCAATAACGTTATCGGAAAAGAAAAATTGTCCGAACTAACCGCAAATATCGCCTTTGCCGGCTTCACGGCGCCGAAAATTCTGTGGATTAAGGAGAACGAGCCCGAAAATTTTGAGCGCATAGCCAAAATAATGCTGCCCAAAGATTATCTTGCGTATATGCTGACGGGCGTGTTTTCAACCGACTATTCCGACGCGAGCGGAACCCTTCTTCTCGACGTAAAAAACAGGCGTTGGAGCGGGAATATGCTCGGGATATGCTCTGTTAAAGAGGAGTGGCTGCCCCGCCTTTACGAAAGCTATGAAGTGACGGGCAGGGTCAAAGGCGAATACGGCTTACCCAACGCGGCGGTCTGCGCGGGAGCGGGCGACAACGCCGCCGCGGCCGTAGGAATGGGCACGGTAAACGACGGCGATTGCAATATCTCCCTCGGCACGAGCGGAACGCTGTTCATCGCTTCCGATAATTTTGCAACGGACGGCGGCAACGCCCTGCACTCCTTTTGCCACGCAAGCGGCAGGTGGCACTCAATGGGTTGTATTCTTTCGGCCGCGAGTTGCAGAAAGTGGTGGCTGGAAGATATATTGAACGACGGCGATTATTCCGCCGACGAAAAGGAAGTTGAAAAAACGGAAGCGGACGGCGTCGTTTTCCTGCCCTACCTTATGGGCGAGCGTAGCCCCCACAACGACGTGAACGCAAGGGGCGCGTTTATCGGCCTGTCTGCAACCACCACCCGCGCGCAGATGTCGAGGGCTGTAATGGAGGGCGTAGCTTTCGCTTTAAAGGATTGCCTAACCGCGGCGTTAAAGAGCGGCTTTACGCCCGAAAAGGTCACTGTGTGCGGAGGCGGCGCGAAGAGCAAAGCGTGGCTTCAGATACTTGCAGATATTTTAAACCTGCCGCTTCTTATTTTGGAAACCGAGCAAGGCCCCGCGTACGGCGCGGCAATTCTTGCAATGGTAGGCGTAGGGCAGTACGACAGCGTAGAGGGCGCAACGCAGGCGCTCGTTTCGGTAAAGGACAGGGTAACGCCCGACCGGGTTCAAGTAAAAAAGTACGCGGCAAAATACGAAATTTTCCGCAAGCTTTACCCCGCATTGAAAGATATTTAAGAGCAACGGGTAAAAAGGCGCGGATGGAGGGATTTGCCGCCGCAAGAAATGCGGCTCGCCCGTCGGTTGACAGGCAGAGCAGTGCCTGTCAAGTCTGCGGGTAGAAACCCTTGACCTGCGCAATAAAATAATAATCCACCCGCAAAAACGGGGTGGATTATTATTGGCGCGGATGGAGGGATTTGAACCCTCGCTACGGTTTCCCGTACTACTCCCTTAGCAGGGGAGCCCCTTGAGCCACTTGGGTACGTCCGCTCAACGTCTGATTTTTATAATTTACGGATTTCGGGCTCGGCACATATTGCCGCCGAAAACCCGACGCGTTGATAATATAACACAAAAACGGGGCTTTGTCAAAGCTTTATTTCGGTCTTTTGAAAATAATAGAGCGTAAAATTTATCTATTCTCTCTTGCGTCTGCCGCTAAATTGTGGTAAAATTATCAAAAGCGCCGATAAAGAGCGCTATACACGACCTGTTTTTACCGATAAGGAGAGGAGAATCTCAATGAAAATAGTATTTTTCGGCGATTCGATAACAGACTGCGACAGGGACAGAAGCGATATTAAGTCCCTCGGCAACGGCTACGTTAAGGTCCTTGCCGACAAGCTCCGCCCTATATACCCCGATATGGACATAGAACTCATCAACAAGGGCGTAACCGGCAACGAGGTTTGCGACCTTCTTGCCCGCGTGAGGAGCGACGTTATAGACTTAAAGCCCGACGCCGTCGTAATAATGATAGGCATAAACAACACTCTGCACCAATTCAAGTACGGAAAGGAGCTCAATTTCAAACAGTTCGAGCGCGACCTGACACAGCTTATCGCAACGCTGAAGGAGGAGGGTATAGTCGTTATTTTCTTGGAGCCCTTCCTTCTGCCCGCGCCCGACAAAAAGCGTATGCGCCCCCTCTTCGACAAGGAGCTGGAGATTATCCGCCGCGTTTGCGTGGGCAACTGCGACGAGTTCGTGGCCTACGACGAAATGTTCAACGGACTTTGCGAAACGCGCCCGTTTACCGATTATACCGAGGACGGCGTGCACCCCACGTTCAAGGGCTCGAACCTGATTGCCAACACCTCTATAAAGGCGCTCAGGAAGCATCTGTTATAATTTAAAACGCATAAAAGGGGCGGCGGCGCAATTGTGA
>CAZELQ010000060.1:0-6119 GCA_964513195.1 uncultured Clostridia bacterium
GAAGTCCGTACCCAACGGTCATCCTGAGGAGCGAAGCGACGTGAGGATCCCACCAAACGAAGTCCGTACCCAACGGGTCTCCCAAACGAAGCCGAGTGGAGGGAGAGGTAAACGAAAAAATATAAACCCCGCAAGCTTTCCTTGCGGGGGTGAACTTTTAATATTAAATTTTAATTCCGGAATCGCCTTCCCACGGTTGATATCATATGGTCAAGACCCGTGCAGTCACTACTGCGAAATTAAAACCGTTTCGGAAATCAGATTCCACAAGTTAAATAGTACATTGGACTTTACCTTACCCTTTCATCGTTAGCTCTGCAAAAAAGTTTTCTCATAACTTTACTCCTTTTGCAAGACTCCGTGTTTGGTTTAGTATACGGGCGGTCGCTCTTGCTATCCGCTCTTGTCGCGCTTGTAGAAACGTTATCGTTTAAACCTTGTCCCCCTTTCGGGGCTACTTATCTTTCATAATAACTTACCTCGTATTTGTGTTACCGGCTAACACTTTTTGTAAGATATTTTCTTTTTGTAATTTAAGTATAGCACTTATTTCGGCTTTGTCAATACCTTTTTTTAAATTTTTTCTTAAATTTTTGATTATAAATAACATTAGTGAAAATTATATCTCTGCACGCCGTAAACGCTAACAACTTTGAATTTCGGGTGGTATAATATAAACCGTATCCGGACGGCAAGAGAAATATGAATTGTCTTTTTTACGTTGACAACGCAATCGGCTTCGTGGCCGTACTTGCAATAATCCTGTTTGCAACCAAGTCTTTGGGGTTGATTTTCCGCCATTTCGGGCTTCCGCAGGTGCTTGGCTTTATAATAGCCGGCATAATAGTCGGGCCTGCGATATTCGGCGATTTCTGCGGTTTTTCCATTATCGGCTTCGAGGTGAACTCGGGCGGTGAACCCACGGAGTATTACTCGCTGTTCCAAATTTCCGAAAGCAGCGGAGGACTCGCGCTTTTCTCTAAGATAGGCGTGCTCCTCTTAATGTTCGGCGCGGGTTTGGAAACCAACCTCGAATCGTTAAAGCATACGGGCGTTGCAAGCGTACTCGTGGCGTGCGCGGGCGTGGCCGTTCCCATGCTATTGGGCTTTTTGCTTTCCCTGCCCTTCGGCGGCATCGGCCTCGGCGTAAGCAATATCTACAGGTGCGTATTCATAGGCACTATACTCACGGCGACGTCGGTAGCCATAACCGTTTCGGTATTAAAGGAGCTTGACAAGATAAATACCAAGCTGGGCACGACTATCGTGTCCGCCGCAATAATCGACGACGTAATCGGAATCGTGTTGCTGTCGGTCGTCACCGGCCTTGCTAAGAGCGGCGCGCAGGAAGCGGCAAACGGCTTCGAGGCGTTCAAAGCGACGTCCTACGGCACGATAGTTATGATAATAGCTTTTTTTATCGTCGCCGTCGGATTGGGCTGGCTTATTTCCAAGGCTTTCAAATGGCTTGACAAGCGCTGGCCGGCCAAAATCAGGCTCTCCATATATTCGCTGGTGGTGTGCTTCGGCTACAGCTGGCTTGCCGAGGAGGTGTTCGGCGTCGCGGACATTACGGGTGCGTTCCTTGCGGGCGTCGTTCTCTCCACCGACCACCGCGCAAGCATCTATATCGACCACAACGTAGATATCTCCAGCCGCTCGATTTTCGGACCCGTATTCTTTGCGAACATAGGCATAAGCTCTATTTCTTTCGTGGGCTTGAACCCGTCCGTTCTGCTGTTCGCCATACTCGCCGTTATTGCGGGTCTGGTCGGCAAGGTTATCGGCTGCGGAGCGGTATGCAGGGCCTTTAAATACAGCTGGAGGGAGAGCGCTATAGGAGGCGTGGGAATGATGGCCCGCGGCGAGGTCGCGCTGATTGTCACCCAAAAGGTCACGTCGGACGCGCTGGGCGCCAACGCTCTGCCGCCGTCGTTTATGATAATGACGGTGCTTTTGATACTCTGCTCTTCCGTGCTTACGCCCATACTGTTAAAGGTATTGTACAAAGGCGTAAAGGAGCCGGAAAAGGCGCACGAAATCGACCCCGACGATTAAAATTTCACCATAATAACACATTTGCGCCCGCTCATTTTCTTGCAACGGGCGCGCTTTTATATTATAATATACGCGTAATAAAAAGGAGTATTTCGTATGTTTTTTAACTTACTTGCGGATGAAAGTACCGAAACGGTTGCGGAAAAAACCACGTCCTTTTGGGCGGGCTTTCTCGACTCGTCGACCATACAGGGGCAGATTGCCATTGCTGTAATCAAGGTTCTGATCGCGCTGCTTATAATGTTCGTAACGTTCAAGATTATCAACGCGGTAACCAAGAAAATATATAAAAATTTACAGAAAAAGGGCAGGGACGAAACCCTTTCACGCGTGGGCACACAATCGGTGCGTATCGTTTTAAAGGTACTTATCTTCGTGTGTTTGATAGGCTTCGTCGGCATAGAAACGTCGGCTATCGCAGGTCTTATCGCTTCCCTCGGCGTAGGTATTTCCCTTGCCGTACAGGGCACGCTCTCCAACTTCGCTGGCGGCGTTATAATTATCGTTATGCGCCCCTTTAAGATAGGCGACTACATCGTTTCCAACGGGCAGGAGGGCACGGTAGAGGACATTAAGCTGTTCTATACCCATATCGTCACCAACGACAACAAGGCGATAGTTATTCCAAACGGCTCGCTTGCAAATAACGTAATCGTCAACTCTTCCGCAAAGGACACGAGGCGCGTAGACCAACTTATTCAGGTCGCTTACGGCTCGGACGTCGCAAAGGTAAAGGAGATTCTGAAAACCGTATGCGAGAGCAACGAGCTCGTATTCAAGGACCCCGCGCCTTTCGTGGAAATGTGCACCCTGAACGAGAGCTCCCTCGACTTCACCGTGCGTTGCTGGTGTAAGAGAACCGACTATTGGACGGTCAACTTCGCACTGCTCGACAGCATAAAGAAAGCTCTCGACGAAAACGGAATAGAAATTCCCTACAAACAGCTTGACGTTCACGTCAAGGAAGAACAATCCGAGGAGGTAAAATAAGATGTCGGACGAAGAAAAGAAAGAGGAAGTTAAAGAAGAGGCAAAGGAAGAGGCTAAGGAAGGCAAGGTTTCGGGCTTTTTCAAAAAGCTCGGCAAAAAGCTGGACGACGCAACCTACGACGCGCGCCTGCAGGGCGATTTTGATACGAAGCATAAAAAGTACGTCATATATACGGGCACTTCGGTTTTGTCGCGCTCGCCCGAAATCTCGGCCGAGGAGCACCTCGAAGAGGGCTACATCCTGACGCTGGACGACGACGAGGAGATAGCGGCGGGCAACCTGATAAAGCGTACCGAAACGGGCGAGGTTATGCATATCGCCGCAGTGGACGAAGCCGAGCTTACAATCGTTTTCGAGGAGAAGGAGAACGTAAAGAAGGCAAAGAAAATCACCCTCGGCGACAAGGCGGAAAAGGTGGAGGTTATAAAGGTAGACAGCGAATTCTACCTCAAATAATTTCTTAAAGCAACGGCAAACGAAAAAAGCGGGCGCAAAATCTGCGTCCGCTTATCTTTTTCAATAAAATCAGTGCGACATAAGCCATTCCCGCACGTTTTCGCGGTTAATTGGCGTAATGTCCTCGCGGGGGTAGCGCGACTGCGCCCCGCCGTTGGTGTAAATGAAATATCTCCCGCCGGCTGTTATGTATAAAGTTTCCTCATAGCCTGCGGCGTCTCCGGGCGCGCCGGACGTGAACTTTTTATCCATCGTAGCCGCCTGCGTGTCGTACGTTATTCCGTCAACCGTCTTTATCATAAGTCCCTCCGCGGGTATACCCACGCTGATATTTTAGCACTACGGATTGAAGTAGTCAATAAGAGCCGATAAAAATTTTTTTACGTGGGGGGAAAGCGAAAAGCGCTAACAGAATATGTAAATGCTTAACTGATTTTTGTCAGGTAAAAATGCTTGACAAAGGCGTTCCGTATGGGTATAATTGCATAGTACCTTATGGACAAGATTGAATTTTTTCGCCTTTGGGATTTGTACGGCAAGCTGCTTACGGCCACCCAACAGGAGATGTGCGACCTCTACTTCAACCTCGATTTGACCGTATCGGAAATAGCCGGGGAGCGCGGAATTTCCCGCCAGAGCGTTTCGGAATGTTTAAATCTGTGCAAGGCGGAGCTTGAAAAGTTTGAAAAAAAGCTCGGGCACGATAAGCTTATGTCGGAGGCGTCGCGCATATTGACGGGAGTGAGCCGCTGGGCGGACGAATTTTTGGGATTGCACCCCGAATATGCCGCAGATATCGCGTCTTTAAAGGGAATTTTGAACAAAGATTCCACCCGAGAAATCGACGAAGATTTAAAAAAATCGGGCAAAGAGTGAGATTGTTTTTCGCTTAGGACTTCCGGATTGCCACGGCGTGCCGCCTCGCAATGACACGCTAACCCCTTCACGTAGGAGGAAGCCAAGGAGTGCGGGGTCATCCTGAGCGGAGGGCGCAGCCCCCCCCGCAGGGGTATGCGGTCATCCTGAGCGGAGGGCGCAGCCCGAAGCCGAAGGATCCCATTGGGCAAGCGGACTCCGTTCGTGGGATGTTTCGACTGCGCTCAACATGACCGTAACCCGTTCGTGGGATTCCGACGCGATTGCTGCGGAACAATCGCTATTCCGTCGTTTCGCTCCTTACGGCAGGCTCGGAATGACGGCTTTGATAAGGAGGCAGAGCCTCCCAAAAATCGTCGGATTTATTTTGCGCCCCAAGCAAAAGAAATCGACGAGAGGAACTCATTTATGGCACTTTTTTCATCGCTTTCGGAAAGATTAAATCACATATTCTCCAAGCTCACCAAGCGCGGCAGGCTTACCGAATTGGAAATCAAGACGGCAATGCGCGAGGTACGCGTGGCGCTGTTGGAGGCCGACGTAAACGTCAAGGTCGCCAAGGAATTTTGCGCCGCCGTTTCCGAAAAGGCGGTCGGGCAGAAGATTTTGGAAAGCCTCAACCCCGCCCAACAAGTCATAAAAATCGTCAACGAAGAGCTCATAGCCTTAATGGGGCCTTCCAACGCAAAGCTCACGGTCGCTTCCAATCCGCCCACTGTCATAATGATGTGCGGACTTCAGGGCGCAGGCAAGACCACACTTTGCGGAAAGCTGGCTCTTCTTCTGAAAAAGGGCGGCAAGAAGCCCCTTTTGGTTGCGTGCGACGTATACAGACCCGCGGCTATCAACCAGCTCAAGGTGGTCGGCAAAAACGTAGGGGTAGAAGTGTTCGAAAAGGGCACCCAAGACCCCGTCAAGACCGCGCCGCAGGCAGTCGAATACGCGCGCTCTATGGGCTACGATACGGTCATTATCGACACCGCGGGACGACTCGAAATCGACGAAGCTCTTATGCAGGAGTTGGAGAAGATTAAATCCGCCGTGCGCGTAGACGAAATTCTCCTCACGGTCGACTCGATGATGGGTCAGGTTGCGGTAAACGTTGCCAAAACTTTCAACGAGAGGCTGGAGGTTACGGGCATAGTTTTAACTAAGCTGGACGGCGACACCCGCGGCGGCGCGTGCCTTTCGATAAAGGCGGTCACGGGCAAGCCCATAAAGTTTATCGGTGTGGGCGAAAAGTCCACCGACCTCGAATATTTTTACCCCGACAGAATGGCCTCCCGTATTCTGGGCATGGGCGACGTTCTCACCCTTATTGAAAAGGCGCAGGAAGCGGTCACCGCCGAAGAAGCAAAAAAAATGCAGAAGAAGATGCTGGAAAATTCTTTCACCTTGGAAGATTTTTTAACGCAGTTCGAAAGCATGAAGAAGATGGGCGGCGCGCAAGCGCTCGTATCTATGATGCCGGGGCTCAGCGGCAAAATCAAGGACGGCGACATAGACGAAAAGAAGATGGAGCGCACCAAGGCGATTATTCTTTCCATGACCCAAAAGGAGAGGAACGAACCCGCCATAATAAACTCTTCCCGAAAAAAGCGTATAGCGGCGGGCTCCGGCACGAGCGTACAGGAAATAAACCAGCTTTTGAAACAGTTTGAACAGACTAAGCAGTTGATGAGGCAGCTGAAAAGCGGCAAACGCCGTTTGCCTTTCTAAGCGGTCACCCCCAAAAAAA
>CAZELQ010000061.1:0-6102 GCA_964513195.1 uncultured Clostridia bacterium
GTTTGACTTGTGATAAGTAGGTCAAACGAATAAGCAATTAAGAAACATGGCAGTAGCGACACGCTACCTCGTTAAGATTGCACGGGTGCAATCCTCTGAACGATAGAGTTGTAAGTTTCATAAAATTTAAAAAATATAAGGAAAAGGAAGATTTTATATGATACAACCTCAGACAAGGCTCAAGGCCGCGGACAACAGCGGCGCTAAAGAGCTTATGTGTATAAAGGTGCTCGGCGGATCGTTCCGCAAGACGGGCAATATCGGCGACGTAATCGTATGCTCCGTAAAGACGGCCACCCCCGGCGGCGCGGTTAAGAAGGGCGACGTAGTAAAAGCCGTAATAGCAAGATCGAAGCAGGGAATCCGCCGCAACGACGGAACCTACATCCGTTTCGACGACAACGCAGCCGTCATAATAGGGCAGAACAAGGAGCCCCGCGGCACGCGTATTTTCGGACCGATAGCAAGAGAGCTCAGAGAGAAGAACTATATGAAGATAATCTCTCTCGCACCCGAAGTTCTTTAATTAAGGAGAAATTGCAATGAACGTAAAATTGAATGATAACGTTGTAGTTATCACCGGTAAGGACGCGGGCAAGCAGGGCAAGGTAATTGCCACATCTCCCAAGAACGGAACGGTGACGGTAGAAGGAATAAACCTTCAGAGCAAGGCAAAGAAGGCAAGACGCGCCAACGAGACCTCCGAAATCATCAAGAAGGAGGGCGCAATCGACGTTTCCAACGTAATGGTAGTATGCGACGGTTGCGGCAGGGGCGTAAGAATAAAGCACGCCATAGTTGACGGCAAAAAGGTAAGAGTATGCGGCAAGTGCGGCGCAGTTCTCGACAAGGCCTATGCCGGCAAGGGCAAGAAGGCGGAGGCGAAGGAAGCTCCCAAGAAGCGTACCAGAAAGCGCGCCGCCAAGAAAGAAGAGGCCGCAGCGCCCGAAGAAAATGCTGAATAAGGAGGCGGAAAATGGCTACTAAGAAAAAGGCTGAAAGTACTCAGAAAGAATACAAGAGCAGAATAGCTCGGCAATATGCCGAAGAAGTCGTGCCCGCACTGACCGCCAAATTCGGCTACAAGAACCCCATGCAGGTACCCAAGCTTGTAAAGATAGTAATCAGCACGGGTCTGGGCGACATAAAGGACAACGCAAAGTCCATACAGGCCGCAGTAAACGAAATCAAGCTCATTTCCGGACAGCAGCCCATACTCACCAAGGCAAGGAAGTCGGTTGCGAACTTCAAGGTAAGAGAGGGAATGAACGTCGGCATAAAGGTAACCCTGCGCGGCGACAGAATGTACGATTTCTACGACAAGTTCGTGTCCATAGCGCTTCCCCGAGTACGCGACTTCCGCGGCGTATCTTGCGACAGTTTCGACGGCAAGGGCAACTACTGTATGGGCGTCAAGGAGCAGCTCATGTTCCCCGAAATCCAATACGATCAGGTAGAGAAAATCAGGGGCATGGACATCTGCATCGTTACCACCGCAAAGACGGACGAAGAAGCGAGAGAGCTTTTAAGGGCGCTCGGTATGCCCTTCAAGAAGTAAGGAGAAAGAGATATGGCAAAGAAGTCTATGATAAACAAGCAGCAAAAGCCTGCTAAGTACAAAACGAGAGCCTATACGAGATGCTCTATTTGCGGCAGACCTCACGCAGTTCTCCGCAAGTACGGCGTGTGCCGTATTTGTTTCAGAAACCTTGCTTACAAGGGTGAAATTCCCGGCGTAAAGAAGTCGAGCTGGTAATAAAAGGAGGAAAGAAAAATGACAGATCCCATAGCAGATATGCTCACGCGCATCAGAAATGCGCTTGCGGTAAATAAGGAAACCGTAGAAATCCCTTCCTCCAACATGAAAAAGGCAATCGCCGATATTATGTTAAAAGAAGGTTACATCGCTGATTACAAGCTTGTCGAGGACGGATTTTCCGGCAAGCTGGTAGTTACGCTCAAATACGTAGGCAAAAGAAAGTCGGTTATCAACGCGCTGCAGAGAGTTTCCAGACCCGGTCTGAGAGTATATGCGGACGTTGAGAATATGCCCAAGGTAATGGACGGTCTCGGCATCGCCATTATCTCCACCAACAAGGGCGTGATGACGGATAAGCAGGCAAAGGCCGCGAACGTTGGCGGCGAAGTGCTCTGCTACATTTGGTAAGGAGGGCAAGAAAGTATGTCAAGAATAGGTAAAATGCCCGTAGTAATCCCTGCCGGCGTCACCGTTTCCTTCGATGACGGCGTGATAACCGTCAAAGGCGGCAAGGGCACCCTCACCCAAAAAGTAGCGGGAGATATCACGGTAAAGGTAGAGGGTACGCACGCAATCGTAGAAAAGATAAACGACGAACCCGAGCTTGATGCAAAGCACGGCCTTTACCGCGCGCTTCTTCACAATATGGTCGTCGGCGTATCGGAAGGCTACTCCAAGACCCTCAAGGTCAACGGCGTAGGTTGGAAGGTAGCAAAGCAGGGCAAGAAGATAGTGTTAAACGTAGGCTTCTCTCACCCCGTAGAGTTCGAGGAGCCCGCAGGCATCACGCTTGCATGTCCCACCCCCAACGAAATCACCGTTACGGGCATCGACAAGACCCTTGTAGGTCAGGTTGCGTCCAATATCAGAAAAATCAGAGAACCCGAACCCTACCACGGCTACGGCATCGCTTACAGCGACGAAGTTATCGAGCGTAAGGAAGGCAAGACGGGAGGCAAGGGCAAGAAATAATTTTCGCACCTTATACCTTATCTTTCACAATAAGCTTCGCAATACGGCGCCGCGCTCCGCTTTTCTCGGGTCGTTTACGCTTAGTAAACTCCCCGTCGAAAATGCCCGCGCTCCTCGTCTTGATTGCTTCTTGTAAAAGAAATTTTGGTGGGTGATGAAAGGAAAGGTCTTACAATAGGACCGATTGCTCAAAGGAGATATCATGATTAAGAAAATCGATAAGAACGAAGAAAGACTTCGCCGTCACGCAAGAGTAAGGAAAAAGATTTACGGCACGGCAGAAACCCCCAGACTCAGCGTCTATCGCAGCACCAATCACATTTATGCCCAGGTTATAGACGACGTAAAGGGCGTGACGCTCTGCTCGGCTTCCACAATGGAAAAGGACGTGAAGGCAAAGGCAGCAAAATTGACCAAGACCGAGGCTGCAAAGCTGGTCGGCAAGAACGTTGCGGAGCGCGCTCTCAAGCTGGGCGTTAAGACGGTTGTGTTCGACAGGGGCGGTTACCTCTATACGGGCAGAGTACAGGCCGTTGCGGACGCCGCAAGAGAGGGAGGACTTAATTTCTAAGGAGTAAGGTCATGGAAGAAAAGAAAGAAAAATCCGCAAGAAGAAACGACAGACCCAGAAAGAGAGAAGAGGACGACGGCTTCATCAAGAAGCTCATACAGGTCAACAGGGTAACCAAGACCGTCAAGGGCGGCAGAAATATGCGTTTTGCGGCGCTTGTAGTCGTCGGCGACGGCAACGGCTCGGTAGGTTACGGTATGGGTAAGTCCAAGGAAGTTCCCGAAGCTATCGAAAAGGCTACCGCGCAGGCAAAGAAGAACCTTCACAAGGTAAACCTCAAGGGTACGTCTATACCCCACGGCGTAATCGGCGTATTCGGCAGAGGCACCGTTCTCATGATGCCTGCATCCGAAGGTACCGGCGTTATCGCGGGCGGCCCCGTCCGTGCCGTTATGGAAGCGGCGGGCGTAAAGGACATCCGTACCAAGTCCCACGGCACAAACAATCCCATCAACTGCGTAAAGGCGGCCGTTGCGGGTCTGGTTGCGCTTAAGGCTCCCGAAGAGGTTGCAGCCGCACGCGGCAAGACCGTAGAGGAAATTTTGGGTTAAGCGGAGGTCGATAATGGTAAAGGTAACTTTAATTAAGAGCGTTTCCAACGAAAACAAGACGGTAAAGGCTACCGTCGCCGCGTTGGGCTTAAAGAAAATCCGTCAGAGCAAGACCCTGGAAAGCACTCCCGCCAACCTCGGTCAGATAGAGAAGGTTAAATATCTTCTCAAGGTAGAAGAAGTATAAGGAGAAGAATAATGAGAATCGATACATTACAGCCCGCAGAGGGCGCAACTACTTCTCCCAAGAGATTAGGCAGAGGCATAGGCTCAGGCTTGGGCAAGACGTCCGGCAAGGGCCATAAAGGCCAATGGGCCCGTTCGGGCGGCGGCGTACGCCCCGGCTTCGAGGGCGGCCAGATGCCCCTTCACAGAAGAATCCCCAAGAGAGGCTTCCACAACAAGTGGGCTACAAACTACCTCATCGTCAATCTCTCCCAGCTCGCTTCCGTTCCCGCAGGTACGGTTGTAGACTACGACTACGTAGTTGCCAACAATCTTACCAAGATAGTTAAGAACAACGGCGGCCTTAAGGTATTGGGCAAGGGTGAAGTCACCGTGGCCCTCACCGTAAAGGCGGCTAAGTTTTCCGGGAGCGCAAAGGCCGCTATAGAAAAGGTTGGCGGCACGGCTGAGGTCGTAGGAAAGGACGCCGAATAAGACGCGGCAACCTGAGGTGTGCGCTTTCGGGCGCACTGCAAGAGAGGTTTTAAATGTTTGAAACAATAAAAAATTGTTTTAAGAATAAGGAAATACGCAAAAAGATTTGGATAACGCTCCTGCTTTTGGTAATTTTCCGCTTGGGCTGCTATATTCCCGTACCGGGAATAACGGTGGAAACGTTCAAGGAGGCCATAAACGGACAGTCCTTCCTGAACATAATGTCGTCCATATCGGGCGGCTCGCTTGCCAACGCAACGTTGTTTGCGCTCGGTATCAGCCCCTACATCAACGCCTCCATTATAATTCAGCTTCTGAGCGTGGGTATTCCCGCGTTGGAGAGACTCTCCAAACAGGGTGAAGAGGGCAGAAAGAAAATCGCCCAGATAACGAGATACGTAACCATACTTCTCGCCGTAGCGCAGGCCATAGGCATAATCGTCAACTTCGGCCTCCGCGGCAGCGGCAGCGATATGGCAATCAAGCTCAACTTCTTCGGTTCCAACACCTCCATAGGCGAGACGGGAGCCAAGTGGCTTGCGGGTATATTCCTCACGGTGGTTTACACGGCGGGCGCAATGCTCGTTATGTGGCTGGGCGAAAGAATTACCGAGTACGGCATCTCCAACGGCATATCGATGATAATCTTCGTCGGTATACTGTCTACGGCGGGCGACCAGCTTATCGCAAAATTCACCGAAGCGTTCGCAGGCGTCGACGGTAACGCCGCCAACCTCAACGCGCTGTGGGAGATAGCGGTCTTTATCGTGCTTACCGTATTCGAGTTTGCCGCCATCTGCGCGGTAGACCTTTCCGAGAGAAGAATACCCGTCCAATACGCAAAGCAGGTCAAGGGCAGGAAGATGTACGGCGGACAGTCGTCTGTCATTCCCATGCGTATATCCGGTTCGGGCGTTATGCCGCTCATATTCGCGTTTGCGATTATCTCCGTTCCCGCAATGCTTGCCAGCCTGTTCTGGCCGGGCAGCGGTTTCGAAACGGGCGTGACCGAGTGGTTTTCCGGCAACGGTACCTGGTACGGACAGCTGATTTATACGGTAGTGTTGTGTCTGCTTATCTTTGCTTTCTCGTTCTTCTACTCTTCGATGCAGTTCAATCCGGACGACGTATCTAAGACCATACAGCAGAACGGCGGATTCATACAGGGTATTCGTCCCGGTAAGCCGACGGCGGATTACTTAAAGAAGATAAATTGGCGTATAACCCTATTCGGAGCAATCTATTTAACCATAGTGGCGCTGATACCCTCCATTCTGGCGATAATACTTACGGGCGTAGGTATGTCTACCGACTTGGTAAGCGTATTCTCTACCACGGGTATTTTGATAGTCGTTTCCTGCGCGCTGGAACTTGACAAACAGTTGCAGTCGCAGTTGATGATGAAGAATTATAAGAAGGGCTTCCTTAAATAAGCTTCTCCGCTTATATACAGCGCAATAGTTCGTCGCCCTGCGGCAACCCTCAGTCATTTACGCTTAGTAAATTCCTTCGGGTTTTCCTCGGGCTCCTGCTCTTGCTTGTATCTAATCGGAGTGAGAAGCTTGGACGGAGGCGGGTTAACCCCACCC
>CAZELQ010000062.1:0-5984 GCA_964513195.1 uncultured Clostridia bacterium
CGGTCGCCCACAGGAACCTGAAACCTGCGCGTCTGCCAGTTCCGCCACATCCGCATATAGATAACGATTTGGTTTTGATAAGAAACACGGCGCAATAAAACTTAGCGCAGGTTTCAAAAAGGGTTCCCGCAAAGATTTTGCTTGCAAAAGATTTGTGGGAAGAGGATTTGTCAAAGCATAGAAATTATATATAAATTTATTATCTGTGTCAAGCTAAAACGCGCTACTTTTTTTATCAAAATTTTCACGTGCGTATGTGCGCAATTTTCAAATGATTAAAGCAATTTTCATTTTTAATTTGTTGCGGTAAAATGCTTCCACGAAATGGTTAAGTCCGATAAATTTTGCTATACTAATAATAGTGTATAAAAGACTTTTTAAGGAGTTGACTATGGAGTTCAAGTTAGATTATTCGGTTTGCGACAGCGTGGAGGCACTGACGGCGCTGATTAAGCGCGTTAAGAAGGCCCAGCAGCTTTTTGCGACCTATTCGCAGGAGGAGGTCGATAAGATATTCCTCGCTTGCGCGACGGCCGCAAACAAGGCGAGAATCCCGCTTGCCAAACTTGCGGTTGAAGAAACCGGTATGGGTATAGTCGAAGATAAGGTAATTAAAAACCATTACGCTTCGGAATATATTTACAACGCTTACCGCAACGTTAAAACCTGCGGCGTTATCGAGGAAGACAAGGCGTACGGCATAACCAAGATAGCCGAGCCGATAGGCATTATAGGCGCCGTTATTCCCACGACCAATCCCACGAGTACGGCGATATTCAAAACTCTTCTGTGCTTAAAGACGCGCAACGGCTGTATCATAAGCCCTCATCCCCGCGCCAAGAATTCGACAATCGCCGCGGCTAAAGTCGTTTATGAGGCGGCTGTAGAGGCGGGCGCGCCCGAGGGTATAATCGGATGGATTGACGTACCGTCGTTAGATATGACCAATCTTTTAATGAAAGAGGTGGACACGATTTTGGCCACGGGAGGCCCCGGTATGGTCAAGGCTGCCTATTCGAGCGGCAAACCCGCCTTGGGCGTAGGTGCGGGCAACACCCCCGCAATCATCGACGAGAGCGCCAACGTCGTGCTCGCAGTTAACTCGATTATTCATTCCAAGACCTTTGATAACGGTATGATTTGCGCAAGCGAACAGTCCGTAATCGTCAGCGACAAAATATACGCAAAGGTTAAGAAAGAATTCGAGGACAGGGGCTGTCATATTCTCTCGCCCGGGGAGCTTGACAAGGTAAGAAAAACGATTATTATAAACGGTGCGGTTAACGCCAAGATTGTCGGCCAGTGCGCATGCAGAATCGCCTCTCTTGCCGGCGTAAAAGTAGCGGAGAACACGAAGATTTTAATAGGCGAGGTGGAGAGCGTAGACCTCTCCGAAGAGTTTGCGCATGAAAAGCTCTCGCCCGTTCTCGCAATGTATAAGTCGGTGAGCTTCGACGACGCGGTTGAAAAGGCCGACCGCCTCGTGCAGGACGGCGGCTTCGGCCATACGGCGTCCGTATACCTCGACCCCGTTGCCGAGAGCGGGAAGCTGGAAAAATTCAGGAACAGAATGAAAGCGTGCAGAATACTCGTCAATACTCCCTCGTCACAGGGCGGCATAGGCGACTTGTACAACTTCAAGCTTGCGCCCAGCCTGACCTTGGGTTGCGGAAGCTGGGGCGGAAACTCGGTTTCCGAGAACGTGGGAGTTAAGCATCTTCTGAATATTAAGACGGTAGCGGAAAGGAGAGAAAATATGTTGTGGTTCAGGGCACCCGAAAAGGTATATTTAAAGCGCGGCTGTCTGCCCGTTGCGTTGGACGAACTCAAAACCGTTATGGGCAAAAAGCGTGCGTTTATAGTGACGGACAGCTTTTTGTACAAGAACGGCTTTACAAAGTGTATAACCGATAAGCTGGACGAAATGGGCGTCGTGCACGACACCTTCTTCGAGGTTGAACCCGACCCTACGCTTGCAAGCGCCAAAAAGGGCGCGGCGCAGATGACGGCGTTCGCCCCCGATACGATAATAGCGTTGGGCGGCGGCAGCGCAATGGACGCCGCAAAGATAATGTGGGTTATGTACGAACACCCCGAAGCGGACTTTATGGACATGGCTATGCGCTTTATGGACATACGCAAGAGGGTATACACTTTCCCCAAAATGGGCGAAAAAGCCTATTTTATCGCTATTCCCACGTCGGCCGGCACAGGCTCCGAGGTTACTCCGTTTGCAGTCATAACGGACGAGAGCAGCGGCATAAAATACCCCTTGGCAGACTATGAGCTTCTGCCCGATATGGCTATAATCGACACCGATTTGCATATGACTGCGCCCAAGGGGCTTACGGCGGCGTCGGGCATAGATGCGGTTACGCACGCTCTCGAGGCTATCGCTTCGATGATGGCAACGGATTATACCGACGGTCTTGCCAAGCAGGCTTTAAAGGTAATATTCGAGTATCTTCCCCGCGCATACGAAAACGGACAGAGCGACTATGAGGCGAGGGAGAAGATGGCAAATGCGGCAACAATGGCCGGTATGGCGTTTGCCAATGCGTTCCTCGGCGTATGCCATTCCATGGCGCATAAGCTGGGCGCGTTCCACCATTTGCCCCACGGCGTAGCCAACGCCTTAATGATAGACGAGGTGCTCCGCTTCAACGCTGCGGAGGTGCCTGCGAAGATGGGCACGTTCAGCCAATACGATCACCCCAAGACCCTGAGAAAGTATGCAGAGGTCGCCGAATTCCTCGGAATAAAGGGCAAAAACGACGGCGAGAAGCTTGAAAACCTTATCAAAGCGATAGACGCTCTCAAAGACAAGGTGGGCATAAAGAAGACTATCAGGGACTACGGTATAGATGAAAAGACGTTCCTCGGAACGCTGGACGAAATGGTGGAGCAGGCGTTCGACGACCAGTGTACGGGCGCCAATCCCCGCTACCCCTTAATGAGAGAAATCAAAGATATGTACCTTGCCGCATACTACGGCGAGAGAAAATAAGGAGGAAATCATATGAACAAAACGCTTATTGCCTCTTACCCCGGCAAAGAACTGTTCAGAACGGAGGACAGCTTTATTAAGGTGTTCGGCGAAGAGTATTCCAAAGCCGGCATTTTGAACGAGGCTTTGAATCAGGCGAGGGTGGAGGAAACCGACCTCAATATTCCCAAAATCAAGGCTATCGAGGTGGTGGACGGTAAGTGGTCCATAATAATGGACTACATCGAGGGCACCACGCTTTCGGAGATGATGGAAGCTCACCCCGAAAAAGAGGACGAATTTTTGGAATTGTTCGTCGACCTTCAGAGAACCGTGCTGTCCAAGCGCGTTCCCATGCTCAATAAGCTCAAGGACAAAATGCAGGGCAGAATAAGCGAGGCTAAATTGGACGCAACCACGCGTTACGATTTGCATACCCGTCTCGATTCCCTCCCCAAGCACTACAACCTCTGCCACGGCGATTTTAATCCGAGCAACGTAATCATAACGGGCGACGGAACTCCGTATATTATTGACTGGGCGCACGCGACTCAGGGCAACGCCTCCGCAGATATAGCCGTAACCTACCTGCTTTTCTATTTGAACGGGAAGCAGGCGCTTGCCGAGAAATATCTCAGGCTGTATTGCAAGAAGAGCGATACCGCGATTCAGTACGTGCAGAAATGGATTCCAATCGTAGCGGCTTCGCGCCTTACAAAGGCAAAGCCCGAGGAGGACGAATTCCTCCGCAGGTGGATTGACGTAGTCGATTACGAGTAAGTTTTGCCTACGTAGCATAAAATTTACCTAATTTTAGCAATTATTTTTCGTTTCCGTCTTGAAAAAATAACCTTACTATGTTAAAATAATTAAGGTATAGTATGACTGAACGCGAAAAGCTGAAATTATTTCATAGCGGAGAAGATATAAGTGCGTACGATTTTTTCGGCTGTCACGTAAAAAGCGGCGGCAGGTACGTATTCAGGGTATGGGCTCCGCACGCGCGTGCAGTCAACTTGGTAGGAGACTTCAACGGTTGGGACGGGAGCGCGTGCGGTATGCGCCTCCTTTGCGACGGTGAAAGCTGGGAATGTGAAACGACGGCAAACGAGGGCGATAGATACTCTTTTATCATAACCACCTTCGACGGCAGAAAACTGAAAAAGGCCGACCCTTATTCCTTCCGCTCCGACTTCCCCGCTACGTATAATTCCGTAATCTGCGGAACGTTTGCGGACAACCCTCCGCTCGCCGGAAAAAAGGGGGAGCAACCCGTAAATATTTACGAGGTCAATCTGCTCTCTTGGAAAAGGCACGACGACGGCAGTTACTTTTCGTTCGGCGAGTTGGCATCGTCGCTTGTTCCCTACGTTAAGGAAATGGGCTATACCCATGTGGAATTTATGCCCGTAACCGAGTACCCGTTCGACGGCTCTTGGGGCTATCAGGTAACCGGTTACTTTTGCGTTACGGCAAGGTTGGGCACGCCTCAGGGCTTCGCCGCTCTCGTAAACGAATTTCACAAAAACGGCATAGGCGTTATTTTGGATTGGGTTCCGGCGCATTTCCCCAAGGACGATTTCGCCCTCTACGAATTTGACGGACAACCGCTCTACGAATGTCCTCTCTGGGACAAAATGGAGCACAGCGGCTGGGGCACGAGAAAGTTCGATTTCGGCAGAGGCGGGGTAGACAGCTTTCTGCTCTCCTCGGCGGCCTATTTTATAAAGAAATTCGCCGTAGACGGGCTCAGGGTGGACGCCGTTTCGGCGATGCTCTATCTCGATTACGACAGGGGCGCGGGGCAGTGGACGCCCAACGAATTCGGCGACAACCGCAACCTGCAGGCTATTGATTTTTTAAAAAAGTTCAACCGCATCATAGGCGAAAATTTCCCTTCGGTCATCACCGTAGCGGAGGAGTCCACGGCGTTTGCGGGAGTGACTACGCCCGTTGAACGGGGCGGGCTCGGCTTCGACTATAAGTGGAATATGGGCTGGATGAACGACGTGCTGTTCTATTGCCGTCAGGACCCGCTTTATCGCCACTATCACCACCAGAAAATAACCTTTTCGATGATGTATTCGCTCAACGAAAGGTACGTGCTTGCACTCTCCCACGACGAGGTGGTGCACGTCAAGGGCTCAATCGTAAACAAGATGCCCGGCGAATACAACGATAAGTTTGCGACCGAAAGGGCGCTGTTGGGCTTTATGTACGCCCACCCCGGCAAAAAACTGAATTTTATGGGCTATGAAATAGCGCAGTTCAGCGAGTGGGATTACACCAAGGGCATCGAATTCGGCCTCACTAAATTCGAAAAACACGCCAAAATGCAGCGTTTTGTCAGAGAACTGAATAAGCTGTATGCACAGACGCGCCCGCTCTACGAAATAGAAACCGATTGGAAGGGCTTTGAATGGCTCGTCGTCGACGACGTTATCAACAACGTTCTGGCGTTCAACCGATACGACGCCGACGGAAATTGTCTCCTCGTCGTAGTTAACTTTTCGGGCATAGACCAGCCAAATTATAGATTCGGCCAGCACAGAGGAAAGTATATTAAAGTTTTCAACTCCGACGATACTCGTTACGGCGGCGACGGAAAGCTCGGAAAGCGCGTCTTTACAACCAAACGGCAACAAAGTCACGGCAAGGAATATTCTCTCACCGTCGATATTCCCAAGCTGGCTTGTTTATATTTTATCAAAGAAAAATAATTTTTTTGGGGGATTTAGTAATGCTAAGAAAAAAAGAATGTGTTGCGATGTTGCTTGCCGGAGGGCAGGGTAGCAGACTCTACGCTCTTACCAGCAACATAGCCAAACCGGCCGTATCTTTCGGTGCCAAGTACAGAATCATCGATTTTCCTTTGTCCAACTGTATAAACTCCGGTATCGATACCGTCGGTGTGCTTACCCAATACCAGCCTTTGGTATTGAACGAGTACGTCGGTAACGGACAGCCGTGGGATTTGGACAGAACTTTCGGCGGCGTA
>CAZELQ010000063.1:0-5972 GCA_964513195.1 uncultured Clostridia bacterium
GGCGGCACGATACCGCATATTAAACTTTTAGGAAAGAGATTATGGAAAACGATAATAACATCAACCCTCTCACCGAAGAGGAAGAACGGGAAAAGCTCGCCGAACAGGCGCAGATACGCCGCGAAAAGCTGGCAAAGCTGATTTCCGAACACAACAACCCCTACGAAAAGACCAAGTATGACGTAACGGAAAATTCCCTCACGGTAAAGGAAAAGTTCGCCGTTTTGGAGGGCAAAGAGGTCTCCCTGGCGGGCAGGCTTATGAGCCGCCGCATCATGGGCAAGGCCAGCTTTTCGCATATTTCCGACAGGGAAGGGCTCATTCAGATTTACGTGCGGCGCGACGACGTCGGCGAGGACGACTACACGGCCTACAAAAAGGACTACGATATAGGCGACATAGTGGGCGTTAAGGGCTTCGTCTTTAAGACGCAGACGGGGGAAATCTCCGTACACTGCACCCATATCGAGATGCTGTCCAAGTCGCTTCTGCCCCTGCCCGAAAAGCAGCACGGCCTTACCAATACCGACATAAGGTACCGTCAGCGGGACCTGGATTTGATTGTAAATCCCGAGGTCAAAAAGACGTTCGTGCAGCGCTCCAAGATTTTAAAGGAAATCAGGGCCTATCTTGACGGTATGGGCTATCTCGAGGTGGACACGCCCGTTCTGACCACGCTTGAAATCGGCGCGGCGGCGCGCCCCTTCAAGACCCACCACAACGCTCTCGGCCTCGATATGTATCTGCGTATCGAAACCGAGCTCTATTTAAAGCGCCTCATCGTCGGCGGCCTCGAGAGGGTGTACGAGGTGGGCAGAATTTTCCGCAACGAGGGCATGGACGCTTTCCACAATCCCGAGTTCACCACCATTGAAATGTATCAGGCGTATACCGACTATTTCGGCATGATGGACCTGATTGAGGATTTATACAGGACTGTCGCCGAAAAGGTGTGCGGCACGACCCATATTTCCTATCAGGGCACGCAAATAGATATGGGCAAACGCTGGGAGCGCCTCACTATGAAGGAGGCGGTCAAAAAGTACTGCGGCGCCGACTTCGACGGCTGGACGGACGACGCTTCCGCGCGCGCGGCGGCAAAGGCGCTGGGTTGCGAAGTGCCCGAGGGCGACAAGGCGACCAAGGGTCACGTACTCATAGCGCTTTTCGACGCGTTCGCGGAGGACAAGCTGGTCCAGCCCACGATAATTTACGACTACCCCGTGGAGAATTCGCCGCTTGCAAAGCGCAAGCCCGCCGACCCAGCGTTCACGGAGAGGTTCGAGTACTTCATCTGTTCCCACGAGTTCGGCAACGCCTTCTCGGAGCTCAACGACCCCATAGACCAAAAGGCGCGCTTTATAAAGCAGGCCGAGGAAAAGAGGGCGTCGGAGCCCGGTTGTAACGCGCAGGTGGACGAGGATTTCGTGACCGCGCTCGAGTACGGACTTCCCCCCACGGGCGGTTTGGGTATGGGCGTGGACAGGCTGGTTATGCTTCTAACGGACAGCCCCACGATACGCGACGTTATTCTCTTTCCCACTATGAAGCCCAAAAAGTAAGCGTTTTTGATTGAGATTATGAAATACAATTACGAAATATTAAACCAACTCAATAAGTATAAAGGCAAGGACAAAAACAGGCTGCACGTGCCCGGCCACAAGAACGTAGGCTGGTTCAAGTCCCGCTTTCCCGTTTCGCCGATAGACGTCACCGAGCTGTCCTTTTCCGACGATTTAAGCTGTCCTACGGGCGTTATTAAAAAGGCGCAGGAGGACATTGCCGAAATTCTCGGCGCGAAAAAGGCGTACATTACCACCGACGGTTCATCTTCGGGCGTGCTGGCGATGATGTTCGTTGCGTCTGCGTACGGCAATAAGATAATCGTGCCCAGAAATTCGCACAAGAGCGTTTTCAATGCGTGCAGGCTTCTGAATATAGAGCCCGTAATAGTGCAGGGCGAGGAGGACGACGGCATATTACAGCCGCCCGCCGCCGAGCTTATAGAAACGCTTATCGTAAACGACGTAAACATATCGGGCATGATTATAGCTTCGCCCGACTACTACGGCATAGTGCCTCCCATAGACGACTATGCGGAAATCCTGAAAAGGTACGACAGGCACCTGTTTATAGACGGCGCGCACGGCTCCAACCTTATGTTCGGCAAGTACCGCGAAGCTTACGCGGGCACGTACGCCGATATGTGGGTGGACGGCTGCCATAAGGGTTTGCCTACGCTCACGCAGGGCGCGGTCGTCTGCGTCAACGAAGACGCGCTCATTCCCCGCGCCGAAGAGGCGCTCAATATTTTCCGTACGACCTCGCCAAGCTACCCTATAATGGCGAGCGTGGAGTACGGCATAAAGTACTTCGAAAACAACCCCAAGGAGCTTGCAAAGGCGCAGACGCTTATCGGGGAATTCAAGCAGTCTATGCAGGGCATAACCTTCTACGACAGCATCGATTGGAGCAAGCTGGTCATGGATTTCAAGCCGCTGGGTATTTCGCCCTATCTCGCGCAGGAGTTTTTGGAAAAGAGGGGCATATATGCCGAAATGAACGACGGCAGATACCTTTTGTTTTATCTTTCCCCCTGCATAGAGGCGGACAATTTAAAGGAGCTCAAGGCGGCGCTGATGAACCTCGTCGCGCAGAAAAAGTACAAGGGCACGTACAAGGACGTGCCGCCCGTTCCCTCGCAGGAGAGGACCTATTCCTTCCTCTACGCGCACAAGAATAAGGCCGAATGGGTGCCGCTCGCCGAGGCGGAGGGCAGAATGTGCGCCGAAAACGCGGGTATTACCCCGCCCTGTCTGCCCGTCGTAATAGCGGGAGAAATCGTCACCGAGCAGGTCGTCGCCGCACTCTCCGCTTCCAAAAACACGTTCGGGCTTTTGAACGGCAAGATAAAAGTAGTTAAAATATGAAAGGCAGATTTATCACCTTCGAGGGGTGCGAGGGCAGCGGCAAGAGCACGCAGATAAGGCTTCTCTCCGAAAAGCTTTCAAGCGCGGGCGTGGATTTCATCGTCACGAGAGAGCCGGGCGGCAGCGACGTTGCCGAGCAGATAAGAAAGATAATTTTAGACGGCGGGAATACCGCTATGTGCGACGAGTGTGAGGCGCTTTTATATGCCGCAGCCCGCATACAGCACCTCAAAGAAATCGTCGCCCCCGCGCTTGCGGCGGGCAAGCTGGTCATATGCGACCGCTACGTCGATTCCTCGCTTGCCTATCAGGGTGCGGCGCGCGGCCTCGGCGAGGAGTATATCGAGAGCATAAATTCCGCGGCGCTCTCCGCATTCCCGCCCGATTTGACGGTGTTTCTGAACATCCCGCCGGACAGAGCTTTCGAGAGGAAGCACGGCGCCGACCGCGGCGACAGAATGGAGCAGTTGGGGCTGGAATTTCACAAGAAAGTCTATACGGGCTATCTCGCGCTTTTGGGCAAATACCCCCGCATATGTGCCGTCGATTGCAGCGGAACAAAGTGGGAAACGAGCGACAAAATCTTTGCGCTCCTTAAGGAAAAGCACATAATCTGATTGTATGAAGACACTCATCCAAGGTACGGCGGCGAATAAAATTTTCACGGGCGACTTAAAAAGCGGCAGGCTGTCGCACGCCTATATGCTGTACTTTGCGGACGCGGCCAACCTGAGGGAAGCGTTAAAGCTGTTCGCTCTTTCCTTTTTCGGAGCGGAAGAGGGCGGCAGGGCGGCAAGGCTGATTGCCTCCGAGGGGCTGTCCGACATGAAGATATACCCACAGGCGGGCGGCAAGCTTACGGCCGAGGCAGCTTCCGCGATTGTCGACGACGCGGCGCTCCGCCCGCTCGAGTATGACAGAAAGCTGTATATAATAAGCGATTTCGATTCGGCCTCGCCCATATTCCAGAACAAGCTGTTGAAAATTCTGGAAGAACCCCCCCGCGGCGTCTATTTTCTTCTGGGCGCGACTTCGCTGTCGCCCGTGCTGGACACGATAATTTCGCGCGTGAAGATGCTGGAAATTCCGCCCTTTACCGAACGGGAGATTTTCGACGCTCTCGAAAGACGGGGCGCAAACCCGATGAACGCAAGCGCGGCGGCGGCCTGCGGCGGTATTCTCGGCGTCGCGCAGAATATGCTCGGCGGCGCGTGGTATGGAGAAGTGCGACGGGCGGCGGAGGAAATCTGCGCAGCGGGCGACGTGGCGGCCGCGGCGAGGGTGTCCTCGGTCTACGGCGACTGCAAGTATAAGAGGGAATTGCTCTCCGAAATGCAGCGCGTTTATTTCGGCGAGGTTAAAAAATATTCCTCTGTCGATAATTACAGGGGGGCGCTTTCGTTTGGCGCGGCAATATATGCCGTCGAAGCCGTAAACAAGGCGCTCGCCGACCTTAAATTCAACGCAAATTTTTCGGCGCTTCTGTACGATTTGACGCTCAGGATTGCCGACAGGAACGATAAATGATTAAAGTAGTAAGCGTAAAATTCAAAGGCGGCTGTAAGCCGTATTATTTCGCACCCGGCAAGGATGCATACGAAAAGGGGCAGGGCGTAATAGTGGAGACGGCCAAGGGGCAGGAATACGCTACCGTCGTCGCGCCCGAAACCGAGGTTGAGGAAAGCGAGGTAGTCGCACCCTTGAAGCCCATTCTGCGCATAGCCACCAAGCGCGATAAGGAGCAGGTCGAAAAAAACGCCGAGCGCAGGGATGAGGCGATTAAAATCGCCAAGGAGAAAGTCGCGGCGAGAGGGCTGAACATGAAGATAATCGACTGTGAGTTCTCTTTCGAGGGCAACAAGGTCATGTTCGTCTTCACGGCCGAGAACAGGGTGGATTTCAGGGAGCTGATAAAGGATCTTTCTTCGGCGTTCCATATGCGCATAGAGCTTAGGCAGGTCAACATACGCGACGAGATAAAAATCATGGGCGGTATTTCTCCCTGCGGCAGACCCTGCTGCTGTATCGCAACCATGAAAGAGCCGATGAAGGCCTCGGTTAAGATGGCCAAAAATCAGGGGCTGTCGCTCAATCCCGGCAAAATTTCGGGTCTTTGCGGCAGGCTTATGTGCTGTCTTTCTTACGAGAACGATTACTATGCCGAAGCGTGTAAAAAGGTGCCCAAGCTCGGCAGCGAGGTTACCACCCCCGACGGTAAGGGCATGGTCGTCAACGTCAATATGCTCAAAATGGAAGCCAAGGTACGCATCGAACAGCGGGATGCCGTGACCTACCACGATTATAGCGTGAACGACATAAAGTTTAAGCGCGGCGGCGTGGAGATGGGCGCGGTAGACGCCTTTGACGACGACGAGGTTTTGCCCGCGGAGGACGGCGGCGCCGCCCCCGCAAGCGTGGAAAGAGAGAGGAAAAACACCGTACGGCCCGACCGCGGCAGAGGCGGCGCGGAGCACGGCGGGGAGAAGAAACCCAACCGTCAGGAGGGCAAACCCAAGGACAATCAGAGCGCCGACAAACCGCAGGGCGGGGACATAAACGGCGCGCGGTCCGACGAAGAACACAAAAGCAACCGCCGCAGGGACAACAGGCACCGCGCCAAGCCCAAGACCGAGGCGAATACGAATAATTAAAAAAATTATAATTTACCCCTTTACAGCATAAATTTTGTGTGCTATAATATCTCGCAGAAGGGCACGCTTGCCCGAACTTAGATTAAAATTATATGGAGGAGTTCAAGTATGTCACACGTTATTTCAGACGAATGTGTAAGCTGCGGCGCCTGCGCGGCTACCTGTCCCGTCAGCGCTATTTCGGAGGGTGCAGACAAGTATGTTGTCGATCCCGACGTTTGCATCGATTGCGGCGCCTGCGAAGACGGTTGCCCTACCGGCGCAATCGCGGCTGAATAAGTTAAGAATCAGGTAAAGGGCGGGCGCGTTTGCGCCCGCCCTTTATTCGGCTTTGGGTACTGCGTCATCGCCGTGCGTTACGACTCCGCTCCGCTCCGCTCAGGATGACCGC
>CAZELQ010000064.1:0-5808 GCA_964513195.1 uncultured Clostridia bacterium
ACCCCCGACACACGGCTTAGAAGGCCGTTGCTCTATCCTGCTGAGCTACAGGCGCATAAACACAAGTTGCAGCGCCCAAAGCCTTTATTTGGAGCGGGTGATGGGAATCGGACCCACGCAACCAGCTTGGAAGGCTAGTGTTCTACCATTGAACTACACCCGCATTGTTGCGCCCAAGTTTATGAAGCGAAGCAGGTTACGCACAACTCAATGCTAAAAGATTATAGCAAATACATTTTTTTATGTCAACTCATTTTTAAGCGAATTTTCCGCCATTTAAAAGTTATTTCGCAGGCTGCCGAGGTAGGCTTTAACCGAGTGCGCGCATACGTTCCCTTCGCCCGCGGCCTTGGCGTATTGGTAGGGTCTGCCCGTACAGTCGCCCGCCGCGAATACGCCGTTTAGGTTGGTCTTGCACAATCTGTCCACGACAACCGCGCCCCCTTCGCACTTCAGACCGTGCACGAGAGTTTCCGCCGCCACGGACTGCCTCAGCATAAACACGCCGTCCACCGCAAGCTCGCCCTCGCCGCACACAACGGAGCGGGCACGCACGTCGCCCCTTATCTCGCTTATCAGGCCGCCTTTTTTAATTACGTTTTCCGCGCTGTAACTCACGCCCTTTTCAAGCGTAAAAAGATAAATAGTGCGGGCATATTCGGCCAGCAAATCTATTTCGGCACCGTCGTCCGCGCTCTCCGAGAACACGGCGATGACCTTGTCCTTATACAGGAATCCGTCGCAGGTCGCGCAATAGCTTACGCCGCGGCCGAGGTATTCGTTCTCGCCCTTGATTGGCTTCACCGCCGCTGCTCCCGTCGCAAGAATAACCGATTTAGCATCGTAGCTCCCGTTGCCGCACGTCAGACTATACCCGCCCTCCGTCGGATAAACGCCGTTTACTCTTCCCTCGGTTATCTCTATACCCTCCTCCTCGGTCTGCCTTTTGAAAACGGCGCACATTTCCCGCCCCGAAACGCCTATAAGTCCGGGGTAGTTTTTTATTTTTTCGGCGCTGCGCACCTTTTCGGAGAGCGCGCGGCTTCCGAGCCAAACGAAATTAACCTTGAGCGCCTTTAGAGTAAGCGCGGCGGAAACGCCTGCGGCGCCCGTACCGACTATCGCACAATCGTACATAATACCATTATTCCCACAATTATTATTTTAAACGCGCCCTGCCGACCGCGGCATACCAGCCGTCAAGACGGCTTTTGCGCTTTTCCCCGTCCATTGAGGGCAGAAAAATTCTTTCAATCCGCCGTTGGGCTTTAAGCTCCTCCACGCCCGACCAGACACCCGCCGAAAGTCCGGCAAGATATGCGGCGCCGAGGGCGGTGCTCTCCGACACGGCGGGGCGTTCCACGGCAATTCCCAGAATATCGGCCTGAAAGCCCATCAGAAAATTATTGCGGGAGGCGCCTCCGTCCACCTTCAGGGCGGTCACCTTTACGCCCGCATCTCTCTCCATCGCTCCGACCAATTCGGCCGACTGATAGGCGATTGCCTCAAGCGCCGCCCTTATTATTTGCGCCTTGCCCGTACCGCGCGTTATTCCGCAAATCGTACCCCGCGCGGAGCTATCCCAATAGGGCGCGCCCAAGCCCGTAAACGCCGGAACGACGTACACGCCGCCGGTATCGTCCGCCTTTGCCGCCCACTCCTCGCTTTCTTCGGCAGAGGAAATGAGACCGAGCTCGTCTCTGAGCCACTGCACGACCGCGCCGCCCACGAAGACCGAACCCTCGAGAACGTACGGCGGCCTCTTGCCGCAACCCGCGCCGAGGGTGGTAACCAAGCCGTTTACGCTCTTAACCGGCCTGTCGCCCGTATTCATCAACAGGAAACAGCCCGTACCGTAAGTGTTTTTGAGTTCTCCCTCCGAAACGCACAGTTGCCCGAACAGAGCGGCCTGCTGGTCGCCCGCTACCCCGCAGATGGGCACCTCGCCGCCCAACACGGTTTTGTCGGTATAGCCGAACAACCCGCAGGAAGGCATCACCTTAGGCAGCATGCTTGCGGGTATGCCGAAAAGCTTTAAAAGCTCCGCGTCCCATTCGAGAGTGTGTATATTGAACAGCATAGTTCGGGAAGCGTTTGTATAATCGGTCGCGAAAATTTTTCCGCGCGAGAACCGCCACATAAGATATGTATCGACCGTGCCGAAAGCGAGTCCGCCGGCTTCCGCGCGCCTGCGGGCGCCGGGCACGTTGTCTAAAATCCACTTGATTTTGGTCGCCGAAAAATAGGCGTCGGGCACGAGCCCCGTTCTGTCGTAAATGTAGTTCGTCAGCCCCTCGGACTTGAGCTTTTCGGCAAGCGGGGCGGTTCGGCGGCACTGCCAAACTATGGCGTTGCAGACGGGCGCTCCCGTCAATTTGTCCCATACTATGGTTGTTTCACGCTGATTCGTAATGCCTATCGCGGCAATGTTTCCGAGCGTAAGCCCGGCGTGGGTCAGTGCCTGAGCGATTACGCCCACGGCAGAGGCGGCAACGTCCGCAGGGTCGTGTTCGACCCACCCGGCTTCGGGGTAAATCTGCCTGAACTCCTGTTGCGCCCTTGAAACTATTCTGCCCGCGCCGTCGAAAATTATCGCGCGCGTGCTCGTCGTACCTTGGTCGAGGGAAAGAACGTATTTCATACGTCAATTCTATCACGGAACGCGTCCCGTGTCAATAAACAAGCCCTTCCGTAAAGGAAGGGCCGTATCGGTCGTCCCGATTATTATTTTATAAGCCGCGTTCTGAGCGCGTTGAGCACGGCGAGGAGCATAACGCCTACGTCGGCGAATATCGCCACTATCAGAGGGAATGACGGTATGGCCACGCTGAGCGCCATAATCGCCGCCTTTACGACGAGAGAGCCGACGATATTCTGCATTACGATAGCGCGCGTGCCTTTCGCCACCCTGCGCGCCTCTGGAAGAAGAGCGAGCTTGTCGCTTACAAGCACGATATCGCTCGCCTCTATGGCCGCGTCGGAGCCGACCTGACCCATTGACACCGCGCAGTTCGCCGCAGTCATTACGGGCGCGTCGTTTATGCCGTCGCCGACGTAAATAAGTCCGCCGCCCGACTTGAGCTCCTCCGCCCTCTTCAGTTTTTCATCGGGCAGAAGTCCGCCGTAGACGCCGTCCAAGCCGAGCTGCTTCGCAACCGACTCCGCACGGGCAACGCCGTCGCCCGTAAGCATATAATTGGCGGCAACGCCCGTCTTTTTGAGGGCGGTGAGCGCCTCGGCTGCGCCCTCTTTGACGAGGTCGTCAATCTCGATAACCCCTACATATTTGCCGTCCAACGCGATATATACGGTGGTTGAAAGGCCGTTTAAAGGTTCGAACGCAACGCCCTTTTCCGAAAGAAGGGCAGCATTGCCGCACAGCAGGGTTTGACCGCCGACCTCACATTCCACGCCGCGTCCGGCGACCTCCTTGGCGTTACAGGCGGTATAGGACGTTTTTACGTCGGCAAACGCCGCAGCTATGGGGTGCGACGAAAATTTTTCCGCCGCCGCCGCAAGCGAGAGCGCCTCTTCCGAAGAATAGGACTTCACGGCGAACACGCCCTCGGTCAACGTTCCGGTCTTGTCGAACGCCGCGACCGTGGCCTTGGCAAGCTCGTCTAAGCAGGTCGAGCCCTTTACCAAAATACCCGACTTCGCGCACCTGCCTATACCGCCGAAATAGGAGAGCGGCACGGAGATAACGAGCGCGCAGGGGCAGGAAATTACGAGGAAAGACAGCGCCTTGTAAATCCAAGCGGAGTAGGTCGGCCATACATATGCGCCGTTCACCGCGCATATTATCGTGGGCACGAGCGCCGCGACCAGAACGGCTGCGATTACCACCGCGGGGGTGTAGTATTTTGCAAACTTAGTTATGAATTTTTCGGGCTTCGCCTTTTTGGCGGTTGAATTCTCCACAAGCTCCAATATCTTTGCAACCGCAGAATTCTTGTATTCCCTTATGACTTCCGCGGTAACTACGCCCGATATGTTTATGGAACCGGAGAGCACCTCGTCGCCCTCCTTTACGTCGCGCGGGGCGGCCTCTCCGTTGAGGCTCTTTACGTCTAAAGACGTTTGCCCCCCGACTATGCGGCAGTCAACGGGCACTTTCTCGCCGGCCTTAATCCGGATCATATCGCCCACGGCGAGGCTTTCCGGCTCCACTATTATCTGCTCGTCACCCTTAACAAGAGTGGCCGTGTCGCTCTTTAAGTCCATCAGCTTGGTTATCGAGCGCCTCGACGCGCCGACCGCAACCGATTGCAGGAACTCGCCGATTTGATACAATATCATAACCGCGGCGCCCTCCATATAGCCGTCGCCCGTCGTGATACCCAACGCGATTGCGCCCACGGACGCCAACGTCATTAAAAAGTTTTCGTCGAATATCTTGCCGTGCGCTATGTTCTTCGCCGTGTTGATAAATACGGGGAAGCCCGCGAATACGAAAGCGATGCCGTACAGCGCGCACCCTACGATATAAGCCGCGCCCGTAAGGTTGAGCAAATCGATAACGAGGGCGGGGATGAAATATACGACCCCGAGCGCTATGCAGATTATGCGCTGTAAATTTTCATATAAAATATTCTTGGCCTTCGTTACGCCCGCGCCGTCCACAATCTTAACGTCCTCGAAATGGCTTATCGCGTAAACCGCCTTATCGTACGCGTCGGTCGCGTCCGCCTTTAAGATGACCGTCATATTCATAAAATCGACGGTTGCGGACACGCCATCTATCTTGTTTAACTCCTCTTCGAGCTCCCTGCCGCAGTTGGCGCAGCACAGGTTTTCAATCTTTATTTTCTTGCCGCCGCCCTCTACTCTTTCGCCGCTCTTCTTTTCTTCGTTTTCACCGATGATTTTCGCGTCCTCAAAGTGATTGCAGCAATATAGTGCGGGGGCAATCGCATTTTCCGAGCAGTCCAAAATTACTTTGCCGCCGATAAAATCGACGGTCGCGCTCGCCACGCCCTCTATCTTGTTCAGCTCTTCCTCAAGCTCGCGCGCACAGTTTGCGCAGTCCAGCCCCTCTATCTTATAAGTTTTAATCATGGCAGTTCAAATGCTCCCTTGCCGCCGAAATCATTGTCAAAACGTGCCCGTCGGCAATCGAATATATCACCTGCTTGCCCGCGCGGCGGCACTTTATTATGCGGTGGTCCTTGAGCGTTTTGAGCTGGTGCGATACGGCGCTCTGGTTGCCGCCGACGGCCTGAGTCAGATGCTCCACGCACAGCTCACCGCACGAAAGGGCTAACAATATTTTAAGGCGGGACGGCTCGCTTATCGCCTTAAACCGCGCTGCAAGCTCGGCTAAATCGTCCTCGCTCGGCATACTCTCCAAAACGCACCGCACGCGCTCCTCGTGCTCGTTTTTTTCTCTTACGCTGTCTTGCATTTTTCCCTCCCCTCCCCATATATCTATAATATGCTATCGGGGAGTTAACTTATGAATTGTTATTCATATGATAATATAATAATTATATTTTGTCAACCGATTCGGGCAAAAAATTTAATAATTCTTAAATCGATTGACATCGCGCGCCCTGTTTTGATAAAATAGTTTGCGCGGCACGGTTACACCCTACCCCGAAACAAAATTACTTGTAATTTCAACTTAATATCTTTTGCAGAGATGGCGGAGCGGTCGAACGCGGCGGTCTTGTAAGGAGCGAAGCGACGGAACAGCGATTGCTGCGTAAGCCAATCGCGTCAAACCGTTTAATTTTGCTTTTGCGGGTAGCTTGCCTACCCCGAAACAAAATTACTTGTAATTTCAACTTAATATCTTTTGCAGAGATG
>CAZELQ010000065.1:0-5720 GCA_964513195.1 uncultured Clostridia bacterium
TCGGCAAGCCTCAGGATGACAAATTAAAATGTCATTCTGCGCGAGCGTAGCGACGAAGCAATCCGGAAAACACAACCATAAACAACGATAACGTCTGGATTGCCGCGGCAATAAATTGCCTCGCAATGACGAAAGTGGTATGACTGCGCACTCCGCTCAGGATGACAATGGGGTGTCATTCTGAACGAAGTGAAGAATCCCGCGCGCAGCGCGTTCACGAGATCCTTCGGCAAGCCTCTCTATCATTCTGCGCGAGCGTAGCGACGCTTTGCGCCATATTATCTGAATGAGATCCTTTGCTTCGCGCAGGATGACAAAGCGGTGTCATTCTGAGGCTTGCCGTAAGGCGCGAAGCGCCGAAGTATCGCAGAAAAGTATTTTTTGAGGTAAAACGGTTGGAGATACGAAAAATATTAAGGAAATTGTGTGTATGAAATTGTATTTTCATTGAAACGGATTATAAATGCGGAGAACGATTTCGGCCGAAACGCATAAAATTCATTAAAAGCTGAATTGTGGATAACATTTTTGAAAATTTTTGAAAAATTTGTCGAAAAAGCCGCTATTTATGTTATTAATAATAAAATGTGGATAAATTGTGGATAAAAAATTTGAATATTTGTATTTTATTTTCTTTCAACAGCGCCATTGTGGACAACTGACGGTGGATAAAACTGCGTATTAATCCACTCTTTTTACAATTTAACGCCCGTTATCCACAATTTCGACCCGTGTTATACACCTTAGCCCGAAATCATATGTTACGGATTTTTATTTTCGGCGTCCGAAAACGAATAAAGCGCACCTGTATTAAACCGCATATGCGGTTTAATACAGGTGCGCGCAAGTTCAACGCTTTTTACTGCTTTCCCACCTTTTTGCCGTAAATGGCGGAAAGATTATTCGAATATCTCTGCATATTGTCGCAGGTCTTGAGCGGAACCGAGTCTTCGTATTCGCTGAGCTTCACCGCCTGATCGCGCGAAAGTTTCCTCGGGATATCGATTTCTACGGTAACGTACAGATTGCCTGTGCCGTTGACCGTCTTTACGCCCTTGCCGCGCAGACAGAACCGCGTTCCCGAAGCGGTGCCCTCGGGCACGTTGAGCTCGAGCGTGTCGTCTATGCCGGGGACGGATATCACTCCGCCCATAACCGCCGTTCTGTAAGATATCGGCACGGTTACGTATAAATCCCTGTCCTCCCGCCTTAAAAGCTTGTGCGGCTCTATGCGGAAATAGATGTACAGATCGCCGCTTTCGCCGCCGTCCCCCGCCGCCTGGCCGAAGCCGCGCTTTCTTAGACTGCTGTCCTTATCCACGCCCGCAGGTATGTTGATGGTAAAACGCGTTTCTTTGCGCTGAAAACCCTTGCCCTTGCAGTCGGGACACTTGTCTATTATCTGTTTGCCCGTGCCGCCGCAGTCGGGACAGGCGCCGACCTGTATCGTTCTGCCGAAAATAGTGTCCTGCTGGAATTTCACCCTGCCGCTTCCGCCGCAGCGCGAACACTTCTTATAAGCCGTGCCGCCTTTCGCGCCCGTGCCGCCGCAGGACGTACAGGGCTCGTTGCGCATATAGCTGATTTCTTTCGAACAGCCCTTTATGGCGTCGAGGAAGGAAAGGCTTACCGTCTGCTCGATGTCTGCGCCGCGCGCCTTTCTCGTCTCTCCGCCGCCGAAGGGTCTGCCGCCGAACATAGAATTGATTATGTCCTCGAAGCCGCCCATACCGCCGCCGAAACCGCCCGAGAAAGGATTTCCGCCGCCCATACCGCCCGTTCCGGGATGTTCGAGCTCGTAGTCGTACTGTTTGCGCTTCTGCTCGTCGGAAAGAACTGCATTAGCCTCGTTTATCTCCTTGAACTTATCCGCCGCATTCTTGTCGCCGGGGTGGGAATCGGGGTGGTACTGCTTGGCGAGTTTTCTGTACGCCGATTTTATTTCGTCCTGCGTCGCCGTCTTTGACACGCCCAAAATATCATAGTAATTCTTTTCTGCCATATTTATCCTTTACCGTCATTCGTCCTAAATGCCGTTTAAAGGGGTGTAGATACACCCCTTATTAAACAACTATTATTTGAAATACTATCAGTGCTGTCTGAATTCGGTATCGTCGCTGCCCGCCGCGTCGGGATTGCCGCCCTGTGCGCCGCCTGCCTGCTGGTATATCTTGGCTATGACGGGCTGAATTTCGGTCGTCAGAGTTTCGCTTGCCGCCTTGATACGGTCGTTATCGCCCGACTCAAGCTCTGTCTTTGCCCTTGCAACGGCGTCCTCTACGGTCTTCTTATCCTCGTCCGAAAGCTTGTCGCCCGCTTCCTTGACGGTCTTTTCCAGGCTGTCAATCATACTTTCGAGGTTGTTTTTATTGTCTACCGCCTCTTTGCGCTTCTTGTCCTCTTCGGCGTATTTTTCCGCGTCCTTTACAGCCTTGTCGATGTCCTCTTCGGAAAGGTTTGTAGACGCCGTGATGGTAATATTCGTGCTCTTGCCGGTGCCGAGGTCCTTAGCGGTTACGTTGACTATGCCGTTTGCGTCCACGTCGAAAGTAACTTCGATCTGAGGCACTCCGCGGGGTGCGGGGGGAATATCCGTGAGCATAAACCTGCCGAGAGACTTGTTGTCGCGCGCGAATTTTCTTTCGCCCTGTAAGACGTTGATCTCAACGCCGGGCTGATTGTCCGCCGCAGTGGAGAACACCTGGCTCTTCTTTACGGGGATTGTGGTATTTCTCTCGATAAGCGGGGTGGAAACTCCGCCGAGCGTCTCGATGCCGAGGGTCAGAGGCATTACGTCGAGAAGGAGCACGTCCTTGACCTCGCCCGAAAGCACGCCGCCCTGAATAGCCGCGCCTATCGCAACGCATTCGTCGGGGTTGATGCCCCTGAAGGGTTCCTTGCCCGTTATGCTCTTTACCTTGTCGAATACGGCGGGGATACGCGTGGATCCGCCGACCATTATTACCTTATTTATATCGCCGTACGAAAGTCCCGCGTCCTGCATTGCCTTGCGCATAGGCTCGACGGTCCTTTCGACGAGGTCGGAAGTGAGCGAGTCGAACTTCTGCTTGGAGAGGTCGATATCGAGATGCTGGGGCGCGCCGTCGACGACCGTGATGAAGGGAAGGTTTATATTCGTGGTGCTCATACCCGACAGCTCTATCTTCGCCTTCTCCGCAGCCTCTTTGAGCCTCTGCATAGCCATCTTGTCTTTGGAGAGGTCAACGCCCGTATCCTTCTTGAACGATTCGACGAGGTAGTTGATTATCTTATTGTCGAAGTCGTCGCCGCCGAGGTGCGTATCGCCGTTGGTTGCGAGCACTTCGAAAACGCCGTCGCCGATTTCGAGAATGGAGACGTCGAACGTGCCGCCGCCGAGGTCGTAAATCATAACCTTCTGCGTGCCCTCCTGCTTGTCGAGGCCGTAAGCAAGCGCGGCGGCGGTGGGCTCGTTTATAATACGGAGCACGTTAAGGCCCGCTATCTTGCCCGCGTCCTTGGTAGCCTGACGCTGGCTGTCGTTGAAGTATGCGGGGCAGGTGATTACCGCGTCGGTAACCTTGCCGCCGAGGTAGCTCTCCGCGTCGGTTTTCAGCTTGGAAAGAATCATAGCCGAAATTTCCTGGGGAGAGTAGCCCTTTTCGATATTTACCTTATAGGACTCGCCCATATGTCTTTTAATCGATATGACCGTCTTATCGGGCTGGGCGACGGCAAGCCTCTTTGCGGCCTGTCCGACTATTCTGGATCCGTCGTTTTTAAAGGACACGACCGAGGGGGTCGTTCTCGAACCCTCGCTGTTGGCGATGACGACGGGTTCGCCGCCCTCCATAACCGCCACGCACGAGTTGGTCGTTCCTAAGTCAATTCCTATTACTTTTCCCATAAAAATCTCCTTTCACGAAAGCCGGTTGCTTTCCGTGATTTATTTATTATTTTATCTTTAAAGGCCGCACGGCCTATCGCCCTATTGCGCCTTTTTTATTCGGTGGTCACGCTTACCTGTGCAAAGCGGATTACTTTTCCCTCCCTGCGGTAGCCTTTCTTCAATATAGCCTTTACGGTATTCGGAACTTCGCCCTCTTCGCAGGGAGCGTTTAAAACCGCTTCCATTGACCTCTCGTCGAACTTGTCGCCCACCTTAAGGGGCAGTTCTTCCACGCCGAGAGAGAGTAAAATATTGTTGAAATTTTTAACGATCTTGTCGATGCCCGCCCTCGTCTTTTCGTCCGAAGCCGAATCGTAGGCGTAACCGAACGTGTCGGCAACGGGCAAAAGCTTTAAAATGGCCTCCGCCTTGCCGTCCTGATAGGCCTGCGCGGACTGCATTTGGGTACGCTTTCTGTAATTGTCGTATTCGGCGGACACGGCGTACCACTTACGCTTATAGTCCTCCGCTGCGGCCAGCGCCTTTAACAGCTCCGCCGCGCCCTCGCCCTCGGTTTCGGCCCCATCGGCCTTTTCGGCTTCCTCTTTATTCTGCGCTTCTTCTATTTCTACGCTTTCGGGCTTCTTTTCCTCTTTCTTGGCCATTTCTGCTTCCTCTCGGTTTTCCGTACACTATTTATATAAAGCCGCTTTTGCCGCGTTAAACATTAAAGTCACGTTTTTTTTACTTAAAAATTACAAAAAGATATAATTTGTTCTTACGCACCCCGCTTGACGAGCCGCTTCACTTAATGCTATAATTTTATTATGCCCTTAAAAATAGATAGATTGCACGACAAAAATCTTTTTAATACCCGCGATTTGGGCGGCCTGCCGACGGCCGACGGCAAAAAGATCGTGCACGGCAAGCTTATACGGAGCGGAAAACTCTACAAACTGCCCGAGAAAACGATTGACGCGCTCAAAAAAAAGGGCGTCAAGACTATAATCGATTTGCGCATACCCACGGAAAAGGAACAGAAGCCCGACACTCTGTGGGAGGGAATAGATTTCGTCGAACTGCCCCTCATCTGCACGGCGACCGCCGGCATTACGCACGACAAGTCGATGAGGCGCACAATGGTCGTGGAGTCAAAGCGAATAAAGGGCGAATTCGGCAGTGCGGACAACTATATGATCGAAATGTACCGTCTCATGCTCGAGAGCGGGGAGCCGGTAGAATGTCTTAAAAAGGCGCTGAGGCTGATAATCGACAACGAGCACTGCATAATATGGCATTGCAGCGGCGGCAAGGACAGGGCGGGAATAGTGACCATGCTCGTGTTGTCGCTTCTGGGCGTAAGCAGAGAGGTGATAATAAAGGACTACGTCGTCTCGCAGAAATTTACGCGCAAAAAATTTTTCTGGAACAAGTTCGGGCTGGTCATCGCGCCCCTCACGATGAGGTTTAAAAAAATACTGTTTGCGATAATGGACGCAAAGCCCGTATACATTGCCGCGACGATAGACGGGCTGAACGAAAAGTACGGCGGCGTGACGGAGTACTGTAAACAAAAGCTGGGCGTCACCGACGAAGATATAAAAATAATGAAAGAAAAATATTTACAATAAAAAAGGAGTTCGCTTTACGGCGGACTTCTTTTATTTTACCACGTCATTCCGAGCGGAGGGTTACAGGCCATTTACGAACGGAGCGCCCATACCCTTGGCTTCACCCTTAATAAAGGGGGAAGGTGGCACCGCAGGTGACGGATGAGGGTTGTGTAATAAGGACAACATTTACCAATCCCTCATCACCGTTACGCTACGCTTCACGGAGCTTCCCCCTTCAC
>CAZELQ010000066.1:0-5631 GCA_964513195.1 uncultured Clostridia bacterium
CAACGGCAGGTGGGCTAAAAAGCGCCTACTTCCCCGTTCGGCGGGTCACAGCGCGGGTATGAACCGTATGATTTCCCTTGCGGAAAAGGCTATGGAACTCGGCGTGCGCTATCTCACCGTCTACGCGCTCTCAACCGAAAATCTTTCCCGCCCGCAGGACGAGCTGGAAAAGTTGTTCGGCCTCATAAAAAAATATTTTAGAGAAAACGCGAAAAAGCTCTATGCGAGCGGCGCGGCTATGAGGGTCATAGGCGACCTTTCGTTGCTCCCCGAAGACGTGCGCGCCGTAGTGGAAGAAAATCTCGCGCTCTCACCGGAAAACGCGGAATTTACCTTAATTATCGCTCTCGGATACGGAGCGCGCAGAGAGATTGTGAACGCCGCTAACCGCGCCATATCTGCGGGGCAAACGGTAGACGAGGGGAGCTTTTCGCCCTATCTTTACACCTCGGGCGTACCCGACCCGGACCTCATAATAAGGACGGGCGGCGAAAAGAGACTGTCTAACTTTTTGCTTTGGCAGGCGGCCTACACTGAATTTTATTTCACCGATACGCTGTTCCCCGATTTTTCGGACAGGAAATTCACCAAGGCAATAGAAGACTACTCGAAAAGAGTAAGGCGCTTCGGAAAAATTTAAAGGAGCAAGCATGAAAAAAAGGCTTATAACCGGCGTCGTCTACGTTATAGTAATGCTCGGCATACTTGCAATGAAGCTGTTTATACCCGTCACCTCCGACGGGCTTGACCTCGGCGGGCTGGGCGTAGACGTCCTGTTTTTGCTCATCTCGGTAATAGGCGCCTACGAATTTTTGCGCGCCGTGGGCGAGGTTTCGCCCGCGCAGAAATGGGTGACGATCGTGACGTGCGCACTGATAATCCCCACTTTCGTCACGTGCAGAATGGTGACGATAAAGATAGGCAGGGAACCCATACCCGGAGTTGCGGCGTTCATAGGTTTGTTGGCCGTTACAAGCTTGGGTGCGATGGCGGTGGCGTCGCTAACCGTATTCGACCATGAAAGGAGCACGTTGAAGAGTACGGCCTATGCCGAGCTGTGCATACTCTACTGCGGCGCGCTTCCATGCGTCGGAGCCAATCTGAATCACATGATGGTCAATTCGGGGGCGGCGATAATTCTTCTGTTTTTTATCTGCCCCGCTGTCGATACGTTCGCTTTCTTCATCGGCAAAATTTTCGGCAAGGTGCTTCCCTATAAGCTCGCCCCGAACGTCAGCCCCAACAAGACGATCGTCGGCTCGGTAGGCGGCGTTATCGGCGGCATATTCGCGGGTGTACTGACTTGGGTTCTGTGCGAATATACGGGTTTCGTCGGTTTTGAGACGGGCGGAAAAATTTCCACGGTAGCGGTTCTCATACTTATTTCGCTGCCCACGGCCGTGTTGGCCCAGCTCGGCGACCTGTTCGAAAGCGCCATTAAGCGGAACTGCGGAGTAAAGGACATGGGCAAATGCCTCCCCGGGCACGGCGGAGTTTTAGACAGGTTCGACAGTACGCTTTTCGCGGGCGTGTCGATTGCCGTATGTTTCATGTTGGTTTAAGCGCCAAGACCGAATAAAAACGTTCAAGCCCCGTTACGGGGCTTTTTAAATAAAACAGACATTAAAAAATTTTTAAAGGGTATAATAGATATGAAGAAAATCGCTCTCGTCGGCAGCACGGGTTCAATCGGCAGACAGACCCTAAACGTAGTGCGCCGCCACCCCGACGAATTCAAAATCGTGGCCATGGCGGCCGCGCGTTCCGCCGAGGCGTTTGCCGCGCAGCTTGACGAATTCAAGCCGCAATATGCCGCGCTTACGGACGGCGTATTGAACGAAGTGCCCGCGGGCGTCACGTTTTTTACGGGCGAAGCGGGAGCGCTTAAAGCGGTTGAGGAGTGCGGCGCGGACGTCGCCGTGGTCGCCTGCGGCGGCTTTGCGGGGCTTTCTTACAGCTTAAAGGCGGTAGAGCTCGGTATTTCCCTTGCGCTTGCCAACAAGGAAACGCTCGTCTGCGGCGGCGACCTCGTAATGCCCCGCGCGGGCGAAATTATGCCCGTTGACAGCGAACACTCGGCAATATGGCAATGTCTCGGCTTTAACAGAAACGCCGGCTTCGAGAAATTGGTGATAACCGCGAGCGGCGGGCCATTCCGCGGCAGGAAGTGGGAGAGCCTGAGGTCGGTCACCCCCGCCGAGGCGCTACGCCACCCCACTTGGAATATGGGTGCGAAGATAACGATCGACAGCGCCACCCTGCTTAATAAGGGCTACGAGGTGATAGAGGCGCATCACCTTTACGGCGCGCCGTACGGGAAGATTACGGCGGTAATACACCCTCAGAGTATAGTGCACTCAATGGTGCAGTTTGCCGACGGGGCGACTATGGCGCAGACCTCGTACCCGACAATGGAGCTGCCCATACAGCTCGCCCTGACCTACCCCGACAGGCTCTATACGGGGCTTGCGCAGCTCGACTTTACTAATTCGCTCACGCTGGAATTTATGCCGCTCGAAAGGGAGGCCTATCCTATGTTCAACCTCGCCCTGACCTGCGGGGAAGAGGGGGGCGTTCTGCCTACCGCGCTCAACGCGGCAAGCGAGGTGGCCGTGGGCGAATTCCTGAAGGGTAACCTGCGGTTCACCGATATTTATGCCGTCGCCGACGGCGTAGTGGCCGCCACGAAAAAGGTTGCGGTGCAAAATTTCGAACAGCTTAAGGAGGTTGACGGACTCAGCCGCGTGCTCGCTCTCGAAGCCGTACGCCGCATAGCGTCGGGGCGATAACTTCCTTTTTAAAAGTAAAAGAGGTAAAATGGCCCGAATAATTCTTTCCGTACTGCTTGCTATTTTAATACTCCTTGCAATGATTTGCGTGCACGAGTTCGGGCACTTTATTGCGGGCAGAATTTTAGGGTTTAAGATAAACGAATTTGCAATAGGCTTCGGCCCCAAGCTCTTTAAGCACAGGGGCAAAAAACACGGCACGCTCTTTTCGGTGCGTGCCTTTCCGCTTGGCGGCTTCTGTTCGTTCGAGGGCGAGGAGGGCGAGGACGCCGACCCCGCCGCGTTCAACAACAAAAAGCCGTGGCAGAGAATTATAGTTCTGATAAGCGGCGCGCTTATGAATTATCTGCTCGCCGTCATACTTATCGTAATCGGCTTCTTTTCTTTCGGCCAGCCGGCCTATAAAATCGACGACGTGGCCGAGAGCGGCGACTATTCCGCCGAATACGTTTTGCAGGACGGCGATATACTTCTGGGCGCGGAGGGGCGCACAATCTATTTCGCGACCGACCTTATAGCCGCGCTCAAGGACAAAAAGCAGGGCGATATCGTCGTCTTAGAGGTCGTCAGGGCGGACAAAAAGCAGAGCGTCAAGGTGGCCCTGCGCTCCGACTGTGATTTTAAAAATTCTTCGGATACGGGCAAGATTTGGCGGGCTCTCGGCGCCGACACCTACGAATGGGAGGACGGCAACCTCTATTGGAGCGTTTCGGGCGCTTATTGCCGCTTTTCCTTTTTCTCCACGCTCGGCCGCTCGTTTGCATATTCGTTCCGCATGGCCGGAGCCATATTCGGCGTTCTGGGCGAATTACTCACGGGCAACCTCGGTATAAACGCGATGGGCGGCCCCATAACGACCATAAAGCTTACGGGCGAAATGGCCGTGCAGGGCGTGGAGAGTTTTCTGCGCATTGCGGCATATATAGGGGTCAATCTCGCCGTATTCAACCTCCTGCCTATACCCGCGCTCGACGGCAGCAAAGTTATTTTCTGCCTTATCGAGTGGGTGTTCAAAAAGCCCGTTCCGAGAAAGGTGGAGGCGATTATTCACGCCGTCGGGCTGGTCTTAATTCTGGTCTTTGCCGTCATCGTGGACGTTCTGCAATTCGCGAGGTGTTGAGGCGGTATAACGCAAAAAACGAAGGTCTGTCTATGCGACAGACCTTTTGTTTTTTTCAGTGCCGTTATTCTGCGGAGTTACGGTCGTCCGCGCCGCCGGTCGCCGCGGTTTCCCAATTCTCCGTTTGGACGGGCTCTTCGCCGGTCGGGTTCTTTTGCTTAACCGAAGTATAGCGTTCGAGCTGTTTTACGAAATTTTTGGAAGAGAAGAGTAAAAGCCCGACGATTATGACTATGAGCAGGTCGGGAATGACGTACATAGTCTGGTATACGAGGCTGTATACGTAGGGGTTGCCGAGGGCAGGTATTCCGAAATCCTCCGCATACCATGCGCCGAAAGAGCCGAACGCAAAGGCGCCGGAGAAGAAGTGGGAGATAAATCTTAACGCTCCGGCAACGACCGCGCCGACTGAAAACTGTGCGCGTGCGTTGTTCTTAAACAGGCCGAAGTCCTTTATGCAACCGGCTACGCCGATTCCGGCAAACGCCACGCCGTAGTCCAACAGGAACTGTGCGGGGTGCAGAATCCAAGGGTCCTGTATGGCCTGTAACGCGCCGTAAATAAGCCCCGCAAGTATGCCCTTTTTGCTTCCGTACATATAGGAAAAGAGCATAATGGGCAGGGTGGAAGCAAAGGTAATACTGCCGCCCATAGGCATTTTGAAGAAGCGAATATAGGAGAGCGCGAACGAGAGCGCGATGCAGATAGCGGCAAACGCAATCGTGCGCGAGTCGAACGGACGGTGGGTTCTGTCCGCAAAGAACGCTAAAAGAATTATGCCGGCCGCCAAAATAATCGTGGAAACGTAAAGCCCTACGTCGCTTACGTCTTCTTTGTCGACGCCGTTAATAGCCGCTGCGTCGCCCGTTGTGTAGTAAACTATCATACAGATGAGCGCGGCTACAAGCGACGCGCCGATTAGCGAAGCCACCGTAATTTTAACGGCCTTTAAGGGGTACACCGCGACGAGCAGGCCGCCCACTATACAGCAGATGGCGAATATGAGAAGCGGGTAGAAGGTTATGGCTATCATATCGTCGTCGACGAAGTTGCAGACGGTAAAGGTTATTATGCTCGCAACGGCAAATACGCCCGCAACGATAAGCGAAACCTTGTTAACGAGCGGCTGCCTGTCTTTTTTTATTGCAAACTTGCACACGATGAAAGCTATCGCAAGCACGATTGCAAGCCACAAAAAGACAGTGCGGCATGAGTTGGTCGTTCCGCTGAAGTTGGCGAAGTAGTTAACTACGTTATTCCACAGCGAAGAGGCAAGTAGAGAAGATAACATTAAAAAGACCTCCTTAACCGCCGAAAACAAAAACGCTCCCCGCTAAAAAATTTCGGGGAGCGTGAATATCGCTCTTTGGTACTATCGCTCAACCATTACGTTGCCGATTCAAAGGGTATAATCTCAGACCAAGCACACAACATTTTATTTACTCTCCGACAATATACTTCGCATTTCCGCGTTGCACTGCGTTCCGCCTTGGTCGTGTACGTCCGTGTACACTCCCTGCGGTCGAAACTTGTGCGCCTTGAACTGCTCGCATCTTGTCGGAGGGGTTCGCCTTTGTCCGCCGGCTAACTCACGAAAAAAATTTGCTTGCAAAGATTTTTCGTGAAGAGGAGCAACAACGGAGCGAATTCGGCGCTTTTATTTAAAAGCGCCTTAAAGCGAAGTTTGTTGTGACGAGGACACCCCCGACGGTTATTAAATTT
>CAZELQ010000067.1:0-5624 GCA_964513195.1 uncultured Clostridia bacterium
CTTCGTAATAGTAAAAAAATAATGCCGCGCGGCGAGTTGCCCGCCGCGCGGCTTTATTCTTACTTCTTTCAATCGTCAAGACCGAAAAGGAAATCGGTGGAAACGTCGAAATATTTGGCAATTTTCACTACGGTGTCGAAGTCTGGTTCGCGTAGCCCGTTTTCCCAAGTGCTCACCGTCTGATTGGAAAAGCCGATGTCCTCGCCCAACTTGCGCTGAGAAATCTTCCTCTCCGTTCTTATCGCGTTTAAGTTTTTCCCGAAAATATTTCCCGTCATCACAAAAAATATATTAAAAAATCCCCACGTTTTGTTGACTTCCCACATATTGTAGGAGATAATATAAACAATAAATTCAGTGGGGTTATAAACATATGAAGAAAGGACGAAACGAAGCGAGGGCAGAGCAGAGGTTTTCGGCGGTGTGTGAAGGTAGGGTAGAGCCGACACAATTATTGTGTGAAATCGAGCCGTTGATAGAAGATTATTTTATCGGTAATTTTGAAATAGTCGGACAGACTATGAGAATAGATTTGCTTAACGGGCAACGGTTCGTACTGAAAATCGAAGAAGTATAAAAAAGGGCGGCGCAAATTGCGCCGCCCCTAAAAATTTATTTATGAACGTTTCTTTCCCGTTACGAGGCGTTCGATTAGCTTTTGCAGCTCGACGAGCGGAATAATCGCAACGGCGACGCCGACGGCAATCAGCCACTCCCAACCGTTCAGCCAAGCCGTATGGAATACCGCGTCCATGCCCGGAATAAGCACGGCGGCTACCGTAAGCGCTATGCCGAGCAGCGCCGACAGGTTGAGGTACTTATTGCCGAACAGCTTTTTGCCCAGCACGGAATTCCTCTGCGAGCGCAGATTGAACGAGTGGAACAGCTGTATAAAGCACAGGCTTACGAACGCCATAGTCGTACCTATCGATTGGTTGGCGATGCCGTCGGATAGCACATAGTGTCCGAGACAGAAGGACAGCATTACGAGCGCGGTCTGCATTATGCCCTGAATTATTATATCTTTGCCCATATTGCCCGCAAACAGCGACTTGTCGCTCTTTCTCGGCGGCCGGTTCATAACGTCGCGTTCGGCTTTTTCCGTGCCGAGCGACAGCGCGGGGAAGGAGTCGGTAATGAGGTTGACCCACAGTATCATTACGGGGGTTAAGAATTCCACGTTCAAGACGACGGAGGCTATAAACAGGCACAGCACTTCGGCTATGTTTGCCGACAGCAGGAACTGTATCGCCTTGGTTATGTTGGAGAAAATCTTTCTGCCCTCTTCGACCGCGCCCACTATAGTTGCGAAATTGTCGTCGGTCAGAATCATATCGGCGGCGTCCTTGGAAACCTGCGTGCCCGTAATTCCCATACCTATGCCGATGGCCGCTTCCTTTATGGACGGCGCGTCGTTCACGCCGTCGCCCGTCATTGCGACCACCTTGTTTTTCGCCTTGAAAGCCTTGACTATGCGCACCTTGTTTTCGGGGCTTACCCTCGCGAATACGGCGAAATTTTCTATGTTTTCGTTGAGGTATTCGTCGCTCATTTCGTCAAGCTGCGCGCCCGTCGCCGTAAGGTCGCCTTCCCGTAAAATATCGAGCTCCCTCGCAATCGCGCAAGCGGTGGCAATGTGGTCGCCCGTTATCATAGTTACGTGTATGCCGGCGTGGCGGCACTCGGCAACCGCCGCCTTGACCTCTGCGCGGGGCGGGTCAATCATACCCGTGAGGCCGACGAAAATCATATTTTCTTCGTCCGTTTTTTCTCCGTCCGCGTAGGCGGCCGCAAGCACCCTCAGGGCCTTGTCGCTCATCGCTGCGTTGGCGGCCTTAACGTCCTCTCTGTCGCCGTCGGTCAGCGGCTTGACTCCGTCTTTGGTGAGAATATACCGGCAGTGGGAGAGCAGTATGTCGGGCGCGCCCTTGGTATAGCTGTACACCTTGCCGTCGTGCTCGTGCACGGTGGTCATAAGCTTTCTAACGCTGTCGAACGGCCTTTCGTTTATGCGGGGGTATCGTGCGGTGAGCTCGGAGTATACCACGCCATTTTCCTGCGCGTAGGCCACGAGCGCCGTTTCGGTGGGGTCGCCTGCAAGGCCGTCGGCCGTTTCGACCGTGTCGTTGCACAGCGCCATAATGCGGCATAAAAGCTCCCCGTTGCCCTCGGGACAGTAGTTCTCCCTTACGGTCATCTTGTTCAGGGTAAGCGTGCCCGTCTTGTCGGAGCATATTACCTCGCAGCAGCCGAGCGTTTCCACTGCGGGCAGATTTTTGACTATCGCCCTGCGCGCGCTCATCTTCTGTACGCCCATTGCAAGCACTATGGTTACGACCGCGGGAAGCCCCTCGGGTATGGCGGCGACGGCTATCGCGACCGCCGTCATAAACGCGTTCATTACGTCGGCTCCGTATGCGAATACGCTTACGAGGAAAATAACGAGCGCGACGGCAAGTACGCCCACCGACAGAATTTTCGCCGTCTTGCCGAGCTGCTTGTTCAGGGGCGAGGGCGCCTCCTTTACGTCGCCTAACATTTTCGCTATCTTGCCCATCTCGGTCTGCATGCCGGTTGCAACTACTACGCCGCTGCCCCTGCCGTAGGTGACCGTGCCGCCCGAATAGGCCATATTCACCCTGTCGCCCAAAGCGGCGTTCTCCCCGACGACCGCGGCGGCGTCCTTTTCGGAGGGCACCGACTCGCCCGTGAGCGCCGCTTCCTCTATTTTCAGGGAGGCGGAGGAGAGGAGCCGCAAATCCGCGGGAACGACGTCGCCCGCCTCGAGAATGACTATATCGCCCACCGTCAGTTCTTCGGAGAGTATGGTCTTTCTCCCGCCGCCGCGCAGAACCTTGGCGTACGGCTTGTTTTTGCTCTTAAGCGCCTCAAGGGCGTTTTCCGCCTTGCTCTCCTGCACCAAGCCTATGGCGGCGTTAATGATTACGATAAGAAGTATTATACCCGCGTCGATAAGCTCGGCGTACTCCCCGCGCGCTATGGCTATCGCCGAGGAGACGACCGCCGCCGCTAAAAGCACGATAATCATCGGGTCGGCGAACTGCATCAACAGCTTCAGAATCCAAGGCTTTTTCTTTGCGCCCGCCAGAGCGTTCGGGCCGTACTTTGCAAGCCTGTCGTGCGCCTCGGCTTCCGAAAGCCCGTCGCGGCGCGACTGTACTTGCTTGACTGCTTCGTCGGCAGGTAAATTGTGGTATTGCATAAAACACCCCTGAAATAAAAAATGGACTCTCAGCTTATTGCCAAAAGTCTTGTCTCCTAAAAGTACGGTTCCGCTACCGGATGCGCACAGGCGATTGAACGCCGACCTGCCGCAACGTGATGACGATGGCGGAATGGGGAAACACTTCCCCCGACTACTCCCTTTTACACTAATTATAATACCGTAGTCCGCCGCAAATGTCAACCTTCCCGCAAAATTTTTTTGAAGTCCGTAAATTATATAAATCAATCCGAAAAGTATATAGACTTAAGGAGTTGAAAATTGTATAATTTATTAGGTATAAGAAATAGTGCGCGCGTTGCGTGCAAAACACGAAAGGAGATATTATGACAATTCAGCAAAAATTGAACGATTTGGTTGATAAGTTGGGCGACGTTGGCATTGTTCCGGTAATAAAGCTGGACAAGGTCGAAAACGCCGAGAAGCTGGCCAAGGCCCTCCGCGACGGCGGCATTAACTGCGCGGAGGTCACTTTCCGCGCAAAGGGTGCGGACGAGGTTATCAGAAAGATGACCTCCGCTTACCCCGATATGCTCGTCGGCGCGGGTACGGTTTTAACCTGCGAGCAGGCGGACGCGGCCTATGCTGCGGGCGCTAAATTCTGCGTTGCTCCCGGCCTCAATCCCAAGGTGGTAAAGCACTGCCTCGACAAGGGCATACCTTTTGCCCCCGGCCTCTCTTCGGCAAGCGAGATAGAGCAGGCGCTCGAGCTCGGGCTAAACTTTGCCAAATTCTTCCCTGCGGAGCAGGCGGGCGGGCTTCCCTACATAAAGTCGGTCTGCGGCCCCTATACGACTATGCGCTTTATGCCCACGGGCGGCGTTACGGCGGACAACCTCAACACCTACCTCGGCTATAACAAAATAGTGTGTTGCGGCGGCAGCTGGATTGTTCCCTCCAAGCTCCTCGACGAGGAGAATTGGGAGGGCATAACCGCACTGTGCAAGGAAGCTATCGACAAAATGCTCGGCTTCAAAATGGTGCACGTCGGAATCAACTGCAAAAACCCCGAAGAGGCGGAGGCGGTTGCCGACAAGTTCGGCTCGGCTTTCGGCTTTGCGAAGAAAGTGGGCAACAGCTCGGTTTTCGCGGATACGTACGTGGAGTGCATGAAAGCCCCGTTCAAGGGCGATATGGGTCATATCGCGGTATCGACCAACTCGGTTAAGCGCGCGGTATATCAGTTGAAGCGGCGCGGCTACGAGTGCGACGAAACCTCCTACAAGTACGACAAGGCGGGCAACCTTACCGTTGCGTATCTCAAAGACCAATTCGGCGGGTTTGCCGTGCATTTAGTACAAGCGAAGTAATTTATTTTCCGCTTATAATACCGTGCAATAGTTTGACAAAAGTTTAAATCAAAAAACATTATATCAAAAATAAAAGGAGAAAAATTTTATGAAAAAAATCGTAACTATGGGCGAAATTATGCTTCGTCTCTCAACCCCCAACAATGAAAAGTTCATCCAAGCCGATGAATTCGACATCAACTACGGCGGCGGCGAAGCTAACGTTGCAGTTTCCTGCGCCAACTACGGACACAAGGCCGAATTCGTCACCGCCGTTCCCGCTAACGAGATAGGCGACTGCGCGGTTGCGGCTTTAAGAAAGTACGGAGTTGAAGTAGACCATATAGCTCATTGCGGCGAAAGACTCGGAATTTACTACCTCGAAACGGGCGCGTCCGTAAGGCCCTCCAAGGTAGTTTACGACAGAGCTCATTCTTCCATTTCCACGGCGACCGCAAAGGATTTCGATTTCGACGCAATTTTCAAGGGCGCGGATTGGTTCCACTTCACCGGCATTACTCCCGCCGTTTCCGACGCTGCGGCAGAGCTTACCGAAGCCGCTTTGAAGGCCGCTAAAAAGCACGGCGTTACCGTTTCTTGCGACCTCAACTTCCGTAAAAAGCTGTGGTCGAGCGAGAAGGCCAAAAAGGTCATGACCAACCTTATGCAATACGTGGACGTATGTATAGGCAACGAAGAGGACGCGGACCTCGTTCTCGGCTATAAGCCCGGCGCAACCGACGTTACGAAGGGCGATTTGGAGCTTGCGGGCTACAAGGACATCTTCCAGAGAATGTGCAAGGACCTCGGCTTCAAGTACGCAATCTCCTCTCTGCGCGTATCGCACTCGGCTTCCGACAACGGCTGGTCGGCCTGCATTTACGAGGCAAAGAGCGGCGAGTTCTATCATTCCAAGACCTATTCGCTTCATCCCATCGTTGACCGCGTAGGCGGCGGCGACAGCTTTGCGGGCGGCGTAATATGCGGCTTCCTCGACGGCAAGGACTTCAAGTCCGCTTTGGAGTTCGGCGTTGCAGCGTCCGCTTTGAAGCACACCATTCCCGGCGACTTCAACCTCGTTTCCCGTAAGG
>CAZELQ010000068.1:0-5524 GCA_964513195.1 uncultured Clostridia bacterium
AAATCCTTGGAAACTTCGCCCGCGATAAGGTCGCGCTGGGTGGAAGCCGTGCGCGCGTTCTTGTTGGAGTTTTCCTCCATGACGTCCTTGTTGGCGTTTCTTATGAGCGAGAGTATGCTCTCGTCGGTGGTGTTCGCCTTTCTGATGAGGGCGCGCTCGTAGCGGTAGAGTATATAGGCCTTCATGAGCCGGAACTTCTGCCGCTCCATAAGCTTTTCCTCTACCATGTCCTGTATGTCTTCCACAAGGAGCCGGGAACGGTGGCGGGCGGAGATCTCGTCTACGATTTCCTCTATCTCTTCGTCGGAAATTCTGTCCTCGAAATCGACCGCTTCATTGGCCTTGGAAATGGCCTTTACAATCTTGCTTTTGTCAAAATCAACCGTTGAACCGTCCCTTTTAATAACCTTCATTATTTTCACCCTCTTTTTGTTATCTTCCGTACAATATAAAAAACGTGGATCGTTTACACTATAACATATATATTGTTGTCTGTCAATAGATAAAACACAATATGTTGTATAAAGATTTCTTATAGTCCAAACTGACAAATCAGCCGGACGCGCATTTTTAACGCAGCGAATAAGATTATAAACCCATATTCCGAGAATGTCAAGAATGTAACCACAATATATTGTATGAAAGTTTTTAACAAAATTACAAGATATAGTATGCGCAGATAGTATTTTTTAAAACAATTTATTTATCTCGGGCCTCTATCTCCTCCGCGTAGCGCACGGTGTCCATTGCGTCCTTGCAGTAGCGGTCGGCGCCCATATCCCGCGCGTATTCTTCCGTAAGCACCGCGCCGCCCACGCAGACGAGCACGCCGGGGCAGGCGGCCTTTACCGCCTCGAGCGTGACGCGCATATTCACGACCGTCGTCGTCATCAGCGCGCTTAAACCCACTATCTTCGCACCCGTACGCTTGACCTCCGCCACCACGCGTTCGGGGTCCACGTCCTTTCCGAGGTCGAAGACGGTAAAGCCGTAATTTACGAGCAGCGAGGCGACTATGTTTTTGCCGATATCGTGAATATCGCCCTTGACGGTGGCAAGCACGATTTTCGTTTTCTTTGCGGGCGCGGCGTCGCCGAGAGCGGCCTTGAGGACGTCGAAAGCGGCGCCCGCCGCTTCGGCGCTCATTAAAAGCTGGGGCAGGAACACGCTCTTGTTTTCAAACCCCCTGCCCACCTCGTCGAGGGCGGGAATAACCTCGTCGTTCATAATTCCGAGCGGGCTCTTTTCCGCGAGAAGCCTCTTCGCCTCTGCCGCGGCCTCAGACTTAAGCCCCTTTATCACATAATATTTAAGTCCGCTTCCCCCGCCGTCCGTTCTTTCGGACTGACCGTTAGTCGCTACGACCGCAGAGGGCGTAAGGGCGGAGGCGAACTTTATATATTCGCCGCAACCCGCGTCCCTGTCCGTGAGCGCCATGAACGACCTGTAAACTTTTTTCAGCTCGGCGGAATAGACGTTGCAGATTGCCGCCGAAAGCCCGTTTGCGAGCGCGAGCGCGAAATAGGTTGAGGTTATAAAATCGCGCCCGGGCAGGCCGAAAGATATATTGGAGATCCCGAGCGAGGTGTTGCAACCCAGCTTTTCCTTAATAATTTTAAGCGCGCCCAGAGAGGCGATTGCCGCCTGCGGGTCTGCCGAGACGGCGGTTGCAAGCGTATCGAAAACGAGTTGGGTGCGTGATATGCCGAACTTTTCCGCCCTACCGATAATTTTTTCGGCTATGGCGACGCGCCCCTCCGCGGTGGACGGTATGCCGTTTTCATCCAAGGTGAGGCAGATTATCACGCCGCCGTACTTTTTGACGAGCGGGAAGACGGCGTCCGTAATTTCCGCCTTGCCGTTCACCGAGTTGACGAGCGGCTTGCCGTTGTAAACGCGCATCGCCCTCTCCATTGCGACGGGGTCGGAGGTGTCGATTTGCAGAGGCAGGGACGTGACGGCCTGTATCTCGGTTATGCATCTTTCCAGCATGGACGGTTCGTCTATTTCGGGCAGGCCGACGTTTACGTCCAGCGCGTCCGCGCCGCACTCCTCCTGTCTGACGGCCTCACCCAAAACGTAGTTTACGTCGCCGCTTCTCAGCGCCTCTTTCAGCCTCTTCTTGCCCGTGGGGTTGATTCTTTCGCCAATCAGCACGGGGCTTTTGCCGAACTCCAGCGCGTGCGTATAGGAGCAGACCGTAGTCAGCCCCTTTTCCGTGATTTTTTTAAACGGCACGGCGGCCTTTATCTCGCTTAGACGGCGTATATATGCGGGGGTAGTGCCGCAACAGCCGCCCAAAACGGTAACGCCCGCCCTTGCGAGCTCCTCCATCTCCGCGGCAAATTGCTCCGCCGTAACGGAATAGACGGGCGCGCCGTCTCTCTCTCGGGGCAGTCCCGCATTGGGCTTTACCGCTACGGGAATGGACGCTACGGCCAACATTCTCTTCGCAACGCCCTTCATTTGCGCGGGGGAAAGGGAGCAGTTTACGCCGACGGCGTCCACGCCCATACCCTCGGCAAGCGCGACCACGCCCTCGGGCGTACAGCCCGTCATAAGCTTTTCGTCCTCCCCGAACACGGCGGTTGCGATTACGGGCAGGCTGCAGACCTCTTTGGCCGCCAAAATCGCCGCCTTTAACTCGTACAAGTCGTTCATCGTCTCGACGGCAATCAGGTCGACACCCGCCGCTACCCCCGCACGTATGGTGCGTTTAAACGCGGTAACCGCCTCCTCGAAGCCGAGAGGGCCGAGCGGTTTTAACAGCTTGCCGGTAGGGCCTACGTCCAGCGCGACAAACTTGTCCTTATACTTCTTTGCCGCTCTCCTTGCGCACGACACCGCAGCGGAAACGAGCTCCTCCGTGCGGTCGCCGAATTTTAACGGATTTGCTCCGAAGGTGTTGGTGTAGATAACGTCGGCGCCGCTCTCCAAATATTCGCGGTGGACGCGCTCCACCTCTTCGGGGCGGGCTATATTCCACTCTTCGGGACTTACGCCGACGGGAAGTCCGGCGCGCTGAAGGCAGGTACCCGTTGCGCCGTCCAAAACTATTATTCCGCTTCCGAGCTTTTGTCTGAAATCCATATCATTCTCCCTCTACGCCGACTATCGCCGTCACCGACTTGGTGGGGGTCATAAAGCAGTCGTCCGACAGAGTGACCCCGATATTTGCCGTGACCGAGAGCGCAGAAAATATCTCCCTCTGCATCTCGAGCGGCAGGTCGCCGTACCCGCAGGAAAAACGCGGGCGGGTTTTTTTGTACTTTTTTTCGATTCGGCGGCATATATCGTCGCACCAATCCTCGACCAGAGCCGCACCCGCCGCCTGTACGGCCGCGGCTTTCGACGGTGAAATGCGCGAATATTTAGCGAGCAGTCTGTCGATGCCGACGCCGGCCGTGCACGCGAATACCACGGCCCGATTACAGCCGCAGAGCGTCTTGGAGAGCGAACGGCTATTCGCCCTTGTAAAGCCGAGGTCGACGCAGTTCCCCTCTATATTGACGGGAAAAACGTCAAGGCAACACCTTAAATCCTGCACGGCAAGCACCTCTGCCGCGCAGGCGGCGATAAGCGACTCGGTCTCCGCGCCCGCGGCGGCGCCCCGCACTCCGAAATAGCGCCTCGCTTCGTTCATATTCAGACCGTCAAGCCTGCCCCTGAAAACTTCCGTCATATTATAGTACGTAAATTCCGCTTTATCGCGGCGGCAACCTGCGGCTTGTTCATGGAATAAACGTGCACCGCCTTTATTCCGTTGGCGTACAGGTCGATTATTTGCTGGCCGGCGTAGATTATGCCCGCCTGAGTCATTGCCGCAGGGTCGTCGCCGAACCTGTCCAGAACACGCTTGAAGCGCGTGGGTACGGCGCCGCCCGAGAGCGAAAGTATACGCCTGATTTGCCCCGCGTTGGTGACGGGCATTACGCCCGCGATTACAGGCACGAAGATGCCCGCCTCCCTCACTTTGGAAAGAAAGCTGTAAAAGTCGTCGTTGTCGAAAAACATCTGCGTGACCAGAAAGTCGCAGCCCGCGTCCACCTTTCTCTTTAGGTTGTCTATATCGGCGGCGAGAGTGGCCGATTCGGGGTGACCCTCGGGGTAGCATGCGCCGCCGACGCAGAAGCCGCCGAACGCCTTTATCTCTGAAATCAAGTCGCTCGCATGGGCGTAGTCGAGGTTGCCCGCAAAATTTTCGGGAAGGTCGCCGCGCAGGGCGAGAATATTCTCTATACCGTCGCTCTTAAGGCGGGTAAGCTTTGCATTGACGTCCTCTTTGGTGGAAGATATGCAGGAAAGGTGGGCGACGGGCGTCACCCCGCTCTCTTTCACCCTGTTAGCAACCGCGACGGTGTAATTGCTCGTGCCGCCGCCGGCGCCGTAGGTTACGCTGATGAAATCGGGCGAGAGCGAGCAGATTTCGTCCACTGCGGGCAATACCGTCTCGAACTTGTCGTCCGTTTTGGGCGGGAACACCTCGAACGATAGAACCGCCCTCTTACTTTTTAAAATATCCGTGATTTTCATATAACTTATATTACCATAACACGCGCGGCATTTCAAGGATTTGAAGCCGCGTTTGCCGCGCGTAAACAAAAAAGTCGGGCGACGGCCCGACTTTCTGTCCGAATTTCGATATTGCGTTTCCGCGTAACCGTTTACGGCTGTTTGCCGATATAGGCAAGTATGCCGCCGTCAACGTAGAGAATATGTCCGTTGACGAAGTTGGACGCGTCGGATGCAAGGAATACGGCGGGGCCTGCCAAATCTTCGGCCGTACCCCAACGCTCTGCGGGCGTCTTTGCGATTATGAAGCTGTCGAAAGGATGACGGGAGCCGTCGGGCTGACGTTCGCGCAGGGGCGCGGTCTGGGGCGTTGCGATATAGCCGGGGCCTATGCCGTTGCACTGAATGTTGTACTTGCCGTACTCCGAGCAGATATTTCTGGTAAGCATTTTAAGTCCGCCCTTTGCCGCCGCATATGCGGAAACGGTTTCTCTGCCGAGCTCGCTCATCATGGAACAAATGTTGATAATCTTGCCGTGACCCTTTTTAATCATCGAGGGAATGACTGCCTTGGAAACGATGAAAGGTGCGTTGAGGTCGATATCGACGACCTTTCTGAAATCCGCCGCGCTCATTTCGGTCATGGGTATACGGCGAATAATGCCCGCGTTGTTGACTAAGATATCGACAACACCCACTTCCTTTTCGATTTTCGCAACCAAAGCGTTGATAGCCTCCTCGTCGGTGACGTCGCATACGTAGCCGTGGGCGTTGATGCCCGCTTCCTTGTAGGCGGCAAGACCCTTGTTTACAAGCTCCTGATTGATATCGTTGAACACGATAGTCGCGCCCGACTGTGCATACGCGCTTGCGATTGCGAAACCGATACCGTAGGAAGCGCCCGTAACCCAAGCAATTTTGCCCTTTAAAGAAAAGTTCTGTTCAAATGACATAAATTTTTATCTCCTATTCAAAATTTTTTATCTATTTGATTATACCATATTTTGGAAAA
>CAZELQ010000069.1:0-5368 GCA_964513195.1 uncultured Clostridia bacterium
TACGTCTACGCGGGCGAAGGCTGCACGGTCACCGTTTCGGGCGGCACGATTTCGGACAACGTCTCCCAGCAAAAGGGCGCGGCGATACAGACCATTTACGGCGACGCGTCGACGACCGTTGAGGGCAATGCGACGATAACGGGCAACTGGTCGCTCAACGATTTGGGCGTGCTCTCCGTGGAGGAGGGCGGCTCGCTCACCGTTTCCGGCGGCTCGGTTTCGACTGCGACGGGCAAAACCGACGTTAACAGTGACGGCACAGCCGAGGACGTTACCAATAATAACGTTATATATCTCTTTAACCAATACGGGGCGGATGATTATGCGGACTACGCCACTACGCCGTTTATAGAGGGCGTGAGCGTCGGCGAGCTCGTAATTTCGGGCAGCCCTACGATTTCAGGCTCCGTCCGCGTGGACGACGGCTGCTTCGTCGTCGACCCCGAAACGCTGCTCCCGTCCGACACGTTCTACGATACCTTAGTGGGCGTCGGCGATTATTCCGGAAGCGGCATAACCGTGAGCGTTTCCGATGATTACAGCGGCTCGGTCGCGGCGGCGGGTAGTAGCGACAAATTGAACTTAGTCACCATTGACCCCGACGCTTCCGGAGACGGTGCTTCCGAAGGCTTTATCGGGCAGGTTACGTACGTCAAAAATGAGGACGGCAGCTATACGCTTAACGCCGGCTCGTACGATTTGACCGTCACCCAGACCGTGGCGGGCAAGCTTGAAATTACGGGCACGGTAGACCCTGCGGTGCAGTCCGTTACGATAACTATCGGCGATACGCCTTATACTCTCACGCAGGGAAACGGCGCCATAGACGAAAGCGGCAAAGTAAGCTATACACTCGATTTAACCGCCCTTACAGACGGTAGCGGCAACCCCGAAACGAAAGTTACGGCCGGCTTGATTTTCGCCTACGACGGCGTTGAAGAAATTACTTACGGGCAAGATAACACGTCGGGTATTTCGGACGATTTCTATCTCGTGCAATTCGACTCCGCTACGTCGGTCGTGACCCTTCCCAGCGGATTGAATAACTATTATAAAAAGGAAGACGGCACTTACGCACAGCTTACGAGCGGCGAGCTGCCCACCGATATCTTCATCGACGACGAGGGCTATTCGACCTTCGTAATAGGCGCTTCGGCATTGGTCGAAGGCGAGCCGACGGGCGGCACGGAGCGCAAGATATGCCTTTACGGTGCCGAGGGTGACGAATTTTTAGACGGGCATCCGGTTCTCGCAAAGGAGTTTGCGCTCATCGACGCCGACGATTTGGAGGCGCTCAGGGAGGCGCTCAATGACTATAACGCCCTCGAACCCAACTTGCAAAAATATCTCGACGGAAAGGCGAAAGAGCAGGGCTATTCCGGCTTTGACAGCCTGATCGAAGACGAGATAAACAAGTCGCTGTTCGAACAGCATAAAGCAGAAGTTCTTGCCGAAGCGGAAAAACCGATAAAGGAACACGACAGCGCGTGCGTAACGACGGTTTTCGAAGATTATTGCAATGTTATAGACGCGCTCGAATACGAGGCGCAGACCGACGACTCCGCACGCGGCGACTACGCGGACGAACGCGCGTCCGCCCTCGATGACGCGCTCGCGGAAGCCTTGGAGGCTATACAGGCCGCACAGGAAAAACAGCGCGACATAAATTCGGCAATTGCCGATATCACCGCAAAGATAGAAAGCAACAAATACGGCGACGACCAAAAGAGCGAGCTTCAAGCAATTCTCGACGAATTGAACGCTATGTTGAACGGCGCCGAAAGCGAGAGCAGCGCCAACGAGCTTCTCGGCGACGCGTCCGACGTAAACGTTATCGCCGTGATAACGGATAACAGCGATCTTACGATTTCGTCCGACGGTTCGCTTACGGGCGATTACGGCGAAAACGACGGCAGCACGGTTTGGGGCGTCGTTACCAACGATACTTCCATGCCGGGCAGCATACGGCTCGTTATAGAGAAGACGGACGGCGACGCAATGGCGGTTATATCCGAGGCGGCAAAGAGCGGCAAGCTTATAGCTGCCGACGGCTCCGAATTGGAAGAGAGCAAATTAAAATCTCTCGTTAAAGGAAAGGAAATAAAGGCCACTCTGGACATATATTTGGAACAAGACGACGTTATAATTACCGAATTTGACGGTACCTATATCGTTAAAGTACTTATGCAGTCCGAATGGCGTTCGTATAAAGGCTTACAGGTCGTCTACGTCGGCGACGACGGCACGGTAGAGGTATATAAGACGGAAGTCGAGGACGGCAAATACATAGTCTTTAACACCGTGCACTTCTCGGAGTTCTATATTCTCGGCGAAAAAGAGGGAGTGGTCAACCTCACGTGGCTTATAGTGGTTCTCGCCGTCGTTCTCTTCGCGGAAATCGTGGCGATTGCAGTGATTATATTCCGCAGAAAAAATGACGAACCCGACGAGGGCGCGGCGGCGTTCCTTCCGCTCGGTGCGCTTCTCACGGCTTACGCTCCGAACGGCGCCGTTGCGGCCTGCATCGTGCTCGGCGTATGCGTAGCTCTTGCGGCGGGTGCGATAGTCGTCGTAGCCTTGTTTTACAAGCGTAAGGGCGATTCCGCGCCGACGGTAGCGGTTGCTTCTCCCGTCGCCCTCGCCGCTTCGGAAGCCGAAGAAGAGGTTACCCCCAACGGTTTAAGAATAATCTATAACAAGAGTTTTACCGCGAGAATAATTCAGTCGGGCGAGCAGACCAAGGAGTGGTACAGCGCGATTAAAAACGAGCTGTTGTCTTATTCCAAAGTCCGCGCCCGTACGAGCTGGCGCAGGGAAAGTTTTAATTACGGCCGCAATTGCCTTGCCCGTTTGGCGGTCAGAGGCAAGACGTTATGTCTGTATCTCGACCTCAACGCGGGCGATTATGAGGACAGCAAATATAAGGTGGAAGAAATTCCCAATGCCGAACAAAAAACCACTTGCGTGTACAGAATCAAAAATCCGCGCCGCGCAAAATACGCAAAGGATCTTATAGCCGCCGTAATGGCGAAATATTCCGTAGGGCGCATAGAACGCGAAAACGAAGATTTCCTCCCTCCTTACGAGAGTACGCCCGTTCTGATAGAAAAGGGGCTTATCAAGTGCTCGGTTAAAGAAGAAGCGCCCGCAGTAAGCTCATCGGTTGTCTCCGAAGAGGTTTCCGTCGGCGAAGAGAGCGAGGGCGGCGGAGATTCGGAGTAAGTATGAAAGACGAATACAATTCGGAATTTTATAAAAAGATAAGCGAATACGGCGACAACGCCCTGCCGCAGGAGACGAAATCCTTTTGCGGCAATCCCGACGCGCAGGAGACGAAGTCCTTTTGCGGTAACGCCGATGCGCAGGAATTTTCCTACGGCGCGGGCAAAGCGTCGGGCGCGAAAGCTTCCGAAAAAAAATCCGCAAGCAAAATCGCAGGTATCGTAAAGGGATTTTTGGCCGTATCGGCGGTAACGGCGGTCTTTGCCGTCGCGGCGGTTTCCTATTCGGGCAACGTCAACGCCGAATTTCTTTCTCTTGCCGCGACGGACGAAGCCGTCTCTTATACGGTGAACGTGGAGGGCGACAAACAGTCCGAGCTTGTCCTGTATAACGATTTCACGCGCCGCGAGGTAACGCTTTCGAGCGGAGAAAATACGGGCGAAATTTCGGGTTTAAAGCCGAATATGAAGTATACCGTTGCCGTCGTTTATCAAAGCGCGGTGGGCGAAATGACGGTCGTAAAAGACAGCGTGCGTACGGAAGAAAAGCGTGCCGCCGCCGCACCCGTGCCCGTTTCGGCGTTCTATTCTGTTTCGCACGAGTGCACGTGCAACGTCGACGGCTATTTCCATTTTACTCTCGATTTTATAGATGAAAACGGCTATTGGTCGGATTTTAAGGCAACCTTAGAGGACGCTTACGGCACCGTGTCGACCTGCGATTTTACCGAAGATTTACACGGCGAACAGTCGATAGACGTCGTGCTTGAAGCCCGTCTTTCCGGAAATACGGCACGGTTTACGCTTTCTTTCAAGACGGACAGCCCCGAACATTGCCCGAATACCGATCTTTTCGACTATGACGAAAGTACCCGGACGTGTACTTATTCGGTTGAAGTTAAAATTTAATTGCAAGGAGTCAATAAGTTGGATACCAAAGCAAAGAAAAAGTTTCCGATAGTAAAAACAATCGTGTATGCGGTGTTTGTTGCAGCCACGGTTGTCGCGTTCGTCTTTACGGACAGCCTGTTCGGCGAGGGGTCCGTATTTAATAATCACGTCAGCGATAGCGGTATACTGCAAACGCTCTACGGGAAAATCCCCGCGCTTATTCGAAGCGTGCAAATATTGACCATTGCCGTCTTGCTGTCCGACCTGCTTAGGCTTTTGATGACGAAAACCTTGGCGAGGAGCAAGCGCGGTTTGACAGTCGTGAAGCTTTTGAACAGCTTCTTGAAATGGATTATAGGCATAATTGCCGTACTGATGGTTCTCAACGCTTGGGGCGTTGATACGGTCGCCCTGCTTGCTAGCGCCGGAATACTTGCGCTTGTGGTCGGGCTCGGCGCGCAGAGCCTAATCGCCGATATTATCGCCGGCTTGTTTATAGTGGTCGAAGGCGAATATCAGGTGGGCGATATCGTCATCATCGAGGATTGGCGCGGCACAGTGCAGGAAATCGGCATACGCACCACTAAAATCGTGGACGCGGGCGGCAATATAAAAATCATCAATAACAGCGAAATCAAATCGCTTATCAACCAGACCCAAGAGCTGTCGCTTGCCAAATCATATATCAGTATCGAATACGGGGAATCGATCCAACGCGTAGAAATCGTAATACGCGATAATTTAGACGCTATTAAAGAGCGTATTCCGGCAATCGTGGAAGGCCCATACTATAAAGGCGTAAACGAACTCGGCTCTTCGAGCGTCGATTTGCTGTTTGTAGCCAAGTGCAAGGAGGAAGACATTTATCAGGTCCAGCGCGATATGAACAGGGAATTGAAGCTTATGTTCGATAAGAATAATATAAACGTACCTTTCCCGCAAATCGTGCTCAATCAGCCTACCGTATTTGAAAGAAAGACTACGGAAATCGAAACTGCGGGTGCCGACGTATTCGTCGATAAGCAGAAAGAGCTTTCCAAAGGGCTTGAAGAAAAGGACGATTGACGACGAAAGCGGTCGTATCGCAGGCAATTCTTCCGATGCGTATTCGTTTTATAGCGTCTTTGTAAGTCCGCGTTAATTTTAGATTGGTTACTATATATAAAGAATAAATCCGAACCGATAACTTGCTTTAAGTATTCGGTCCGGATTTAACTTTTTTGGTGCCGGTGGTGGGACTCGAACCCACACGCCCT
>CAZELQ010000070.1:0-5238 GCA_964513195.1 uncultured Clostridia bacterium
CTCCGCCTTGATTTCCGCCTTTTTGTCCTCGCTTATCGCGCCGTCGAGATTAAAGTCGCGCTCCGCAAGGAGCGCGTGAGTTGAAATTTTTAACTGTCTTTATTATATCAAAATTCAGAGTATAGTTTAAAATATAATTATTGTTTTCAACCGATTAAACAAAAAATAATTATGGTAAACGTTATCAAATCGGCACTAATACTTATACGTTTGCTTGATTTGACTGTTTTCAAGTGCTATAATTATAAGTCGAAAAAACTCGTTTTTAGGACTACGGCGATGAAAAAATATCGAAAATTGGTCTACGTTTTGGTTGCGTTTATAGTTGCAGCCACGCTCGGTGCCGTCATAGGCGGTTATTCGCTTATAGCAAGCAGCATTATTGAAAAAACCACCTTGAACAACGTAAGCGAAATCGTCTCCCACGACGAGAACACCATAACTATGTTTTTGGAATTTAATCTCGAAAATCTCCAGCGTATAGGCAAGAGACTGAAAAGAAACGCCTCTACCCTCGGCAGCAAGGAGGAAATCACGGCATATCTCGGCTATGAAGCGAGCGAGTCCACCTTTGACAGGGTATATATTTTAATGGACGACGAAGTCGGCTCCTACTATACCGACGTCGACTATTTCGACGATAGCGACGGAGAGAATTTTTATCGTTACGGCGATTTGTTCAAAGGCGACAATAACAAGGCCGTCGGCTTCGACAGTCTGCCCGCATTGAGTGAAGAAAAGGTGGTCATATATGCATACAAGCTGAGCGAGTTCGGCGACGTGACGATAGACGGCGTGAAGGCGCTTGCCGTTATAGGCGTAACGAAGCGCTCCTCGATTGTCGACGGACTCGTGATCGAAAGCTTCGTCGACGACGACGGCAGCGTGCGCGGTTACAGCTCGGTCATCGATATGGACGGAAACTACGTCGTCGACAGAGAGGACGTCGCGCATAGCGATTACGATAATTGGCTCGACTCGATTACGGACAGCGGCAAAAGCGATTTGACCGTAGAGCAGATAAAGGCGAAGATGGACGCCAACCAAACCTTTTGGTTCTATCAGGGGGAGGGTGAGCTGCGCGAGCTCAACTACTGCGTGCCGCTCAGCAACTACATAGGTTGGTATTTTCTCATGTCCATAAAAAGCGACGCCCTAAGCGAACAGACAAGCTCGTTCGTCTGGATGATAGTCGTAGCGCTGGCTATAACCGTTATGATCAGTCTTGCGGCTATGATAATAGTGCTCGTAATGCAGAAAAAGAAAGAACGTGCATACGCCCAAAGACAGGCGCAGAGCGAATTCCTCTCGAATATGAGTCACGAAATCCGTACGCCTTTAAACGGACTCGTTGGTTTAAGCTATCTTATGCTTTCCGAAATCGACGACCCCGAAAAGCACGCTCAGGTCAAGGAATGGCTGATAAAGTCGCACGATACGTCCAAATATTTGCTTGCGCTCATAAACGACATACTCGACGTTTCCAAGTTGCGTGCGGGGAAAATGGTCGTCATGCGCGAGCCGCTTCTCGTCGCCACGATCGTAGACGAGGTATATTCCATGCAGAGCAACAATATATATTCGCGCGGAATAGAGTATATATCCGACATGAACGTGACCGTTCCCTGCATACTCGGCGATAAGGTTCACATAAAGCAAGTTATTATGAATATCGTGGACAACGCCGCCAAATTCACTCCGGAGGGAGGAACGATAAAGCTTACCGTAAATCAGAATATGACCGACGAAAAGCACGTCGACACGATTTTCATATGCGAAGATACGGGCTGCGGAATGAGTAAGGAATTTTTAACGCGGATTTTCGACGCGTTCTCGCAAGACAGGACGAGCATCACGGCTTCGATTAAAGGTACGGGGCTGGGAATGGCGATAAGCAAGCTCTTGGTTACCGCAATGGGAGGTAGCATATCTGTCGAAAGCGAGCAGGGCAAGGGCAGTAAATTTACGGTTATTATACCGGCCGAAATTTCCGAAATTCCCGACGCGATGCAACTCACGGCCGAGGAGGAACGGCAGGTCGAAAAGTGCGCGGCGGAGTCTAAACCGATGAAAATTCTGGTTGCCGAAGACAACGAACTCAACGCGGAAATCCTTATACAGGTTCTGAACAGCGCGGGCTTCGAAACCGTGCACGCCGCCAACGGCGAGGAAGCGCTTAACATATTCGCCAACTCCGGAATCGGCGAGTTCGGCGTCATCTTAATGGATATGCGTATGCCCGTTTTGGACGGCTGCGGCGCTTCGGTTGCGATACGCCAGCTCGTCAGGGAAGACGCCAAGTCGGTAATTATTTTCGCCTGCACGGCAAACACGTTCAACGAAGACCGCGCCAAGGCGTTGGAAAGCGGTATGGACGACTTTTTGACCAAACCGATAGACGTAAAAGTGCTTTTGAAAAAATTGGAGGACGTCAGCCGTAAGGGCAAATGATTTACGGGGCGGAAAACTCCGTATTGTGAAAGACGAATGAATATTTACGGCAAATGCAAGGACGCCGTTGAAATCGCTTTGCATTTGCGATAAAATACGTTTATCGTACGTTGAGGATGAGTTATGAGCTATTTGTCGCTTAAAAACGTAAGTAAATGCTACCGCACGGGAACGGTAGAAGTTCAGGCGCTGCGGGACGTTTCCTTTCAGCTCGACGACGGGGAGTTTGCCGTAGTGCTCGGCTCTTCCGGAGCGGGCAAAACCACGCTTTTAAACCTTTTGGGCGGAATGGACAGCGCGACGGAGGGGGAGATAATCCTCGACGGTAAAGAGGTGACCGCGCTCAATAAGCGCCGACTCACCGAATACCGCCGCGACGACGTGGGATTCATATTCCAATTCTATAACCTGATGCCCAATCTCACAGCCTTGGAAAACGTCGAGATTGCGGTAGAAATATGCAAGGACCCTCTTTCGCCCAAGCTTGTCTTAGAGGAAGTCGGTCTGGCGGAGCGTATGAACAACTTCCCCGCACAGCTTTCGGGCGGCGAACAACAGCGCGTTTCCATAGCCCGCGCCATCGCCAAACGCCCCAAGCTTCTTCTTTGCGACGAACCCACCGGCGCGCTCGACTACGCCACGGGTAAGCGCATATTAAAGCTTTTATACGACGTTTCCAAACAGCAGAAGCGGCTGGTTATAGTCGTAACCCATAATCAGGCGCTCAAAGATATGGCAGATAAGGTCATACATATCAAAAACGGCGGCATAGAAGGCATCGAATACAATTCCGCGCCCAAGCCGATAGAGGAAATAGAGTGGTGAAAAGTACCTATTTAAAGACCCTCTGGCGCACGTTCACCAAGCACAAGGCAAGATTGCTGTCTTTGTTTTTGATCGTGCTGGTCGCCGTCGGCTTCATCTCGGGTGTCGGTTCGACAAAAGACAAAATATATTATTCGCTAAGCGAGTATTATTCCGCGCGTTCGGTAAGCGATTTGATAGTAAAAAGCAAGTCCGATAGCGGCTTCACGGCGGCCGATATAGAGGCCGTGGAGACGGTGTACGGCGCGGACAACGTTATGGCGGGCACGAGTTTAGACCTCTCCGTCGGCGAAAAACGCAGCGAACGCTACTATTTTTACGACCTTTCCCGCAGCGGCATTAACGACTGCGAGCTTATCGACGGCGTTTTGCCCGCAAACGACGACGAGATAATGGCGGAGCGCTCCGACAACGTAATAGAGGGCGTGGAAGTGGGGCAGAAGATAACTCTCGACTTTAAAGCGTTGCTCACCGCACAGGCGGAGCAGAACGGCGTCATGCTCGACCCGGACTTAGCCGCCGTTCTCGGCATGCTACAGCCGAAAGAAGTTACCGTGACGGCGATAGTGCAAAGCCCCTTAACCTTTTCCGTGGACGGCGAGCCCAGCTATCTCAACGGCGAAGACGCCGCGATTCCCGACACGACCTCGGGCACCAAAGATATGGACGTGTTGAAAAATATCTACTACGTATCTTCGGCGCAGTTGCCCGAGATAATGGGGCGGCAGGTCGTGCCGACGGGCGATATCTACGTAAAAATTTCCGACAGAAACCTTTTTAACGGCTTTTGCAAGGAGTATAACGACTATATCGGCGAACAGAAAGCGGTGTTATCGGCCGCGTTGGGCGACGATATAAAAATACTTACGCTCAACGATAACTATTCCTTTAAATCGCTTATTGCCTATGCCGACAAAGTGGAGGCGATAGGTTATATCATAATGGCGGCTTTCCTCGCGGTTACCGTGCTCGTCGCGTTCTCCACGATGACCAGACTTTTAGACGAGGAGCGTTCTCAGATTGCCTGTCTCAAAACCCTCGGCTATTCGTCGTTCGGCATTATTTTCAAGTACGTACTGTTCGCGCTCGTCGCAACGGGAGCAGGCGGCGCCGCGGCATACTTCGTAGGACTCGGCATTACGCACCTTATTTACTTCGTGTTCAATTACAGCTTTACTATGCCGCCCGTTTCCTCCCACGTGGCCGTTATATTCTATTTCGTCACGATGGCGGTGGTTGTTATAGGAACTGCGGCGGCAACCGCGTTGTCGGGCGTAAAACTCACTGGCGAGCACCCCGCAAACCTCCTGCGCCCTAAGCCCCCCAAGGCGGGCAAAAAGGTGTTTCTGGAAAGAATTCCGTTTATATGGAAGCGGCTGCCTTTCAGGTACAAGTCGACCGTGCGCAACGTCCTGCGCTATAAAAGCAGATTTTTAATGACGGTAATCGCCGTCGCCGTTTCCACCGCGCTTATTTTGGCGGGGCTCGCGCTACTCGATATGTGCCTGTTCGGCGACTTCGGCTCGCCCGCTATCATAGGTATAGCGCTCGTCATAATCGTATTTGCGGGGCTTTTGACGGCGGTCGTCATTTATACGATAACCAATATCAATATAAGCGAGCGTAACCGCGAAATAGCGACCCTTATGGTGCTCGGCTATTACGACGGCGAGGTGGCGGGCTATATATATAGGGAAATTTATATAAACACGATAATCGGAATAATCTTCGGTTACCCCGTTTCGGTTCTTTTGATGTGGTTCGTGTTCGGCGCGCTCGGCTTCGGCTCAATAGGCGCGGTGAGCTGGTTTATGTGGCTTGCCGCACCCGTCGTGGTTTTACTGTTCACCGGTCTTATAACGCTGCTTTTACGCCGCAGAATTGTAGGCATAGATATGAACGACAGCCTTAAAGCCATCGAATAGCAGGCAGCGGTGGCAAGGCTATGCGGTCATCCCGAGG
>CAZELQ010000071.1:0-5205 GCA_964513195.1 uncultured Clostridia bacterium
CGCTCAGGATGACAACGTTTCCCGCTCCCCATAACGGCAATTAACCAACCGAATATTAAAGCTCCCGCGGCGATACGCCGCGGGAGCTTTATATTGGTGCGCCCGAATGGATTCGAACCATCGGCACCGAGCGTCGGAGGCTCGTGCTCTATCCAACTGAGCTACGGACGCGTAAGTTGGGGCGCATATATGCCCCGACAAAGCTTATTTTGCGTACTTCTGCACTATGCGCAAAAGTATTTTTACAACCTTGTTCATGTCGGCGATATTCACCGTTTCCAAGGTGGAGTGGGCGTTTCTGCCGCCCGTGCAGATATTGGGGCAAGGCAGCCCCATAAACGACAGCGACGAGCCGTCGGTACCGCCCCGTATGGGGAAAATAAGCGGACTTACGCCCTCTTCCTCCATTGCCGCCTTAGCGTTTTCGATGAGGTGCCTGTGAGGCTCTATCACCTGCGCGCAGTTATAGTATTGGTCGCGCATCTCCAGCTTTAAACGGTCGCCGTACCGACCGTTGATTTCCGCAGCCGCTTTTAGGACGGAATCTTTGCGCCTTCCGAACGCCGCGCGGTCGTGGTCGCGCACAATGCCGCGCACGACGCACTCTTCAACGCCGCCCTCTATGCCCGTGAAAAAGTAGAACCCCTCTCTGCCCTCGGTAGTCTCGGGGCGCTCGCTTTCGGGGAACAGTGATATAAACTCGCTTGCCATTGTTACGGCGTTTACGAGCTTGCCCTTGGCCTGACCGGGGTGAATGTTGACGCCCTTGAAGGTCGCGGTGAACGCGGCGGCGTTAAAGGTTTCATACGAGAGCTCGCCCATCTCCTCGCCGTCCACCGTATAGGCAAAATCACAGCCGAACTTTTTAACGTCGAACAGCCGCGCTCCGTGCCCTATCTCCTCATCGGGGGTAAAGGCTATGCCCACTCTGCCGTGTTTTATTTCGGGGTGGGTTACGAGATATTCGGCAAGCGCCATGATTTCCGCGACGCCCGCCTTGTCGTCGGCGCCCAAAACCGTGGTGCCGTCCGAAGTGATTTCGCCGTCGTCGTGCACTATCGGGTTGACGCCGTAACCCTTGGGCGCGTCCACCACGTCGATATGCGCGATAAAGCCTATGGAATATTTCGCCGCACAGTTGGCGGGAATATGGGAATAGACGTAGGCGTTTTCGGTAGCCTCCGCTTCAAGCCCCAGCTCTTTAAGTTCTTCACAAAGTAAATTTGCCAAATTTTTCTGGCACTCGGTCGAGGGAGTGTTTGCAAAATTGCCCTCGTCGCCCGGCGTATCTACGCGAACGTATCTTAAAAATTTTAATTCGACCGCTTCCATAAGCTTTCCTTATACGGATAAAATTACACCGCCGCCCAGACAACGGCGCTCGTCGTAAAACACGGCGTACTGCCCCTCGGTCACGGCGCGCTGCGGCTCCTTATAGACCACCCTTACCTTGCCGCCGTCGGGAATAACCGTGACCTGCTGTTCACCCTGACGGTAACGGAATTTGGCGGTGCATACGAACTCCTTTTCGGGCGGGTCTATACCGATCCAATTCAGCCCGCCGACTGTGCAGCTATCTCCGTACAGTGGCGACTCGTCGCCGTGCGACACGTAAAGTATATTGTTTTTAACGTCCTTTTTTACGACGAACCACCTGCCCTCTTCGCCCCGTCTGCCGCCGAGGTTCACGCCCCTGCGCTGGCCGAGGGTGTAGTGCATAAGTCCGATATGCTCGCCCACCTCTTCGCCGTCGAGCGTTAAAATTTTACCCGGTTGGGCGGGCAGGTATCCGCTCAAAAATTTGCGGAAGTTTCTTTCTCCTATAAAGCAGATGCCCGTGGAATCCTTTTTGCCCGCGGTGGCCAGCCCGTTTTCTTCGGCTATACGGCGCACCTGCGGCTTGGTAAGCTTTGCAAGCGGAAACATGACGCGCTCGAGCTGGGGCCGTGTTACCTGATTTAAAAAATAGGTCTGGTCCTTGCCGGCGTCCGCCGCCTTTAACAGGTAGTGCCTGCCGTCCTTGGCGTGCTCTATTCCGCAGTAGTGTCCCGTGGCAATGTAGTCCGCGCCGAGCGAGAGCGCATATTCCCGGAAAGGTCCGAACTTTATTTCGCGGTTGCACAGTACGTCGGGGTTGGGCGTTCTTCCCGCGGCATATTCGGCCAGAAAATGGCTGAACACCCTTTCTTTATACTCCTTTGCGAAGTTGACGCTATAGTAGGGGATTTGCAGCAGAGAGCACACCCTGCGCACGTCGGCATAGTCGCTTTCCGCCGTGCAGGCGCCCCCCTCTTCCTCCTCCCAATTAAGCATAAAGAGTCCTATTACGTTGTACCCCTGCCGCTTTAAAAGCAGGGCCGCGACAGAGCTGTCCACCCCGCCGCTCATACCTACTACGACCGTTTCCATCAGATTGCGGGCGCAACCCCTTTCTTGTTCTTTTTGAGTTCCTTTTCGATTTCCGTGCAGGTTTCGGCAAGCTCCTCTTCGGTTTCGTCGATTTCCACGCCGTCCAAAATATTTTGGAGCTTATATTCGGTGTTGAGATACTTGAGAGTCTGGAAGCCTATAACTGCGGTAAGCGTTCCGTTGGTAAGCCCCTGCACCGAGCTGTCCACGAGGGTGGCGATAACCGTGCCGAGGAAAGGTATGCCCTTGGCCGCGTCGCCCACCGTGCGGGCAACGCCGCTGCCCAGCTTGAGCCCGCCCAAGCCGTAGGCAATCATGGAATTGCGTATAACGGAAGCGAAAATTCTTAACAGACGTGTGTCCGACGGACGGAAGCCGTACAGAAAGACGATATCTTTTATCATCTGCAGATTGACGACGGCGACCATCATCGTGTCGATTTTGCTGTCCTGAGAGAGGGCTGAATACATGGCCGACTTCATTGCGCACTTGAAAATTACCGATTTCGCGCTCTTTTTTACCGAACCCGAATAAAGCGCGGTGAGCTGTTCTTTGATAATCCCGTCGTCGTGAAATTTTACGCCCGCCTCCAGCTTCTCCACGGTATAGCTGTCGTACCAGCCAACGCCCGCAACCGTGTTGCACAGCTCGACAATCTTTTCGGCTATTTGGAAGCGGAGCTTTTTGTTTTTGCGCTTTGCCGCCGCCGCCGTCTTATAGTTGACGTTGGTCACGAAATAGTCAAGCTTGAAAATCTTATATACGGGCACTATGTAAAATATTATGAACAGCACGACGGCGACCGCGATAGAGGCGTAGCCCGCGTACTTGTTAAACTCCCACACGCTCTTGCATATCGTAAAGAAGCACCAGATAAACAGCACCGCGAGCGCGACCACCAAAAGCCGCAAAATCCAGGTGGCGGCTTTCGAGTTTTCACGCTTGACGTACTTCTCCTCGTACTCGTAAATGGTCATCTTTTTTTCGGGCGGCAAATCGTCCTTTTTCGAGACGGCGGGCGCCGCGGGCGCCGCAGGCGCCTCGAGAACGTCGGTTATCGCCGTCTCGTTATCTTTTTGCTTTTTCATAGGTGATTTACCTCCTATCGAACGCCAACATTATACCACGCTTTTTTACGCTTGGCAAACGGGAAATTATTCTCTCGTAAAAATCTCGTTCTTGAAACGAACGATATTTTTACGGTTTTTGAAAGGCTCTGCCTTTCTGCCCACAATCTTATGTGCCCTAATATTATATAATTGTGGACATTCAATCCGCCGGGGCAAAAGTTTTTGCAAATCGGGGCTGCCTGCCAAAAAGTGTGATTTTTGGCGGCAACGTAATTATTTTACAAATCGATTGAATAGGGGTAAAGCTCCGACTTGGTTACGCCCCTGTCCTTTGCCGCCGCCTTGACCGCCTCTTTCTTGCCGAGGCCGCCGTTCATATAGTGACGAATATGCTCCCCGGGCGGCAGGGCGTTCAAAGGATTTTCCGCCTCGGCCGCGCCCTCCACTATCAGCACGTACTCTCCGCGCTTTTCGCCCCCGAGTCCTTCGGCGAGGGTAAACGGAACCGTCTCCTCGTGCAGCTTGGTTATCTCGCGCACGGCGCAGGCGCGCCTGTCGCCGAAAACGGCGTACATCGATGATATATAGCGGTCTACGTCCTGCGGGGCGGCGTGAAAGCAAAGGGTCAAATCGCAGTTTTTGTACCTCCCGAGTACCCGTTTTCTCTCCCCCTCTTTGTCGGGCAAAAAGCCCAAAAAAGCGAATCTGTCCGCGGGCAGAGCCGACAACACCAGCGCGGAGAGAAAGGCGTTCGCGCCGGGGGCCACCGAATAGGGCACTCCCGCCTCCTTAAGCGCGCGGCAGACGACGTTGCCGGGGTCGGAAACGACGGGCATACCCGCGTCCGAAACTATTGCTATTTCCTTGCCCCCGGCGTTCGCGGCGATAATTTTTTCGGCCGCCTCGCGCTCGTTGAACTTATGGCAGGCAACGAGCGGCTTTTTTATTCCGTACGCGTTCAAAAGCTTGAGGGTGTGGCGGGTGTCCTCGCAGAAGATTATATCGGCGCCGCGCAATATCTCCAGCGCGCGCAGGGTTACGTCCTTGAGATTGCCTATCGGGGTTGCTACGAAATATATCACTTTGTCGCGCCTCCGTTTTCACGATTATTTATTATCGGCGGCAGAATTTCCAGCGCGGGCCTGCCGCCCTTTACGCCCTCGGCCATGACGAGATAGGGCGCCGAACCCTCCGAGCCCATTATGAACTGCATGCGCTTGGGCTCTAAATTATGCTTTTTCATTGTATAAAACACCTCGGCCAGCCTGTCGGCGCGGTTGGTCAGAGCAAGCCTGCCGCCGAACTTCAGCTTTTTTGCCGCAACGGAAACGACTTCTTCTAAGTTAATGGTTATCTCCTTGCGGCAGATTGCCTTTTCGTAGGCGATATTTTCCATGCCGCCGCGCCCGTAGGGAGGATTGCATAAAATAAGCGTGAAGTCCTCACCCGCGGGGATTGTTTGCAGGGGCCCCTCTATCACCTCGGCGTTAAAACCGTTTATTGCCGCCGTGCGCCGCGCCATATCGGCAAGGGCGGGCTGGAGCTCGAATAGCGTGAGGGAAGAAATTTGCGGATTGAGGCAGAGAAAATGGAAGCCCACCACCCCGCTGCCCGCGCAGAAGTCGGCGACGATATCGCCCTTTTTCGCCCTTGCAAAGCGCGACAAAAGAATACTGTCCGAAGTGAAACGGTACAGTGCCTCGTTTTGGATTATTATTTTATCGTT
>CAZELQ010000072.1:0-5123 GCA_964513195.1 uncultured Clostridia bacterium
GTGGACGGTTCAAGGGGGCTCTACTGTTACCGGTCACGAGTATGGACTATATTTTCTATTATACGATTGCTTTACGGAAGCAACATTATCGGGAGCAAATTCTTTTTCGTTGAAAATCTCCTGCGAGGGATATAAGCCAATAGAAAATATCTACGGGCTTTCGTAAACAACGTAAATCCGCATTGTAGGCGGCGTTGATTTATCTTTGGGGTGAAGCATGGAAGAAGAAAGATATTATATCGCGAGTACGAAATACAACTTGCAAGAGCGGCAAACAAAGAAACACGGTAAAGTTTACGACGTGTTTTTTCGCGTCTCCCCTGCCAAAACGCTGTTCAGGCAAGTTTGCTTGGGCGGTGTTTTAATTTATTCCCACCCGTATTCAAGATAAGTGCTGCCTTTTGCTACCTCCGCCAACACCTTCTTTCTGTCGTCGATAATATCAGGCGGTAGATTTTTTACGTCATACCAATCGATTCCCGCGCATTTATCGGGTTCGCATACGGATGGCTCACCCTCGTATCTATCTGCGATAAAATACCCGTTATATAAAGTCAGACCGTACGGCGCGTCGTGCTTGTGAACAAGACAGATAAAGCGCAAATCCGACTTTTTTATTACTATACCGAGCTCCTCTCTCGCCTCGCGCACGGCGGCCTCGGTCATAGTTTCGCCCCTTTCGACCTTTCCCGCGCAGGAAAAATCCAGCTTACCGTCGGCAAATCCGGTATTCTTTCTGCGCTGGCACAGGACAAGCTTCCGCCCGTCGGTTTCCTTGACAATCAAGACGACTACGGCCGACGGAGTCTGAAAAGCATTTTCCATAACTTTACACTTTAACTTCGCCCTTGAGGCCTAGGCTTTCACGGTTGGCGTCTAATATAGGCATTATTTCGCCGTCGATAAATTCAACCGTCTGGGAGGGCGCTCTTCCTATAAATTTCGAAGCGTCCAATATTTCGTCAAGCTTGGAATGAACGGGCGCGAACATTCCGTCCGCCTTAATAAGCTCGATAAGATTGTTGTCTTTACCCTCTTCCTTTACGTTTTTGCCCGCCTGCATGGAAAGCACTCTTATTCTCTCGTGCAGCTCCTGCCTGTTGCCTCCGGCCTTTACGCACTCCATCATAATATTTTCGGTCGCCATAAAGGGCAGCTCGGCGGCTATGTGTTTTGCGATTACTTTATCGTACACGACGAGGTTTTCACTCACGTTCATATAGATATTGAGAATACCGTCAAGCGCAAGGAATGCCTGCGCGATAACTATTCTGCGGTTTGCGCTGTCGTCCAAAGTCCTTTCGAACCATTGGGTTGAGGCGGTAATCGCCGTATTCATAGGCAGAGATATGACGTATCTCGCAAGCGACCCCATTCTCTCGCAGCGCATGGGGTTGCGCTTATACGCCATTGCCGAAGAACCGATCTGGGATTTTTCAAACGGCTCCTCAACCTCTTTCATATTCTGCAAAATTCTGATATCGTTGGAGAACTTATAGGCGCTCTGTGCAATCTGCGAAAGAACGCAAAGGGTATTGTAGTCGAACTTTCTGGGGTATGTCTGTCCGGTTACGCCGTAGACCTTTTCATAGCCCAGCTTTTCAACCACCTTTTTCTCAAGCTCCTTAACCTTATCCGCGTCGCCGTTAAACAGCTCCATAAAGCTGGCCTGAGTACCCGTCGTGCCCTTTACGCCTCTCAGTTTGAAGCTGCTCAAAAGATTTTCGAGGTTATAGTAGTCCATCTCAAGGTCTTGAAGCCACAGCGTCGCTCTCTTGCCAACTGTAGTGAGCTGAGCCGGCTGTAAATGAGTAAAGCCGAGCGTGGGCAAGTCCTTGTATTTCAACGCAAAGTTTTTAAGCTTTTCGATTACGTTGACCAGCTTCGACTTTATTATTTTCAGGGCGTCGTTAATTATTATCAGCTCCGAATTGCAGTCGACGTAGCAGCTGGTTGCTCCCAAGTGAATTATGCCCGCGGCGGATTTTGCCTGCGCGCCGTAGGCCTTGACGTGCGCCATTACGTCGTGACGCACCTCACGTTCGTACTGTTCCGCCAGCCCGAAATTTATATCTTCGGCATACTTCTTCAAATCGGCTATCTGCCCGTCGGTTATATTCAGGCCGAGTTCCTTTTCGGATTCGGCCAAAGCAATCCACAATTTGCGCCATAATTTAAAGCGCTTGTCGTCGGAAAAGTTTTCCGACATTTCTTTGCTCGCATACCGTGTAATGAGCGGGTTGTTATAAATAGAGTTGTCTGCCATATTTTACCCCGTGAAAATTATTTGTCTTCAGATTTGTTTTTATGTTTTTTTACAAGATGAATAATCAGAAACACCAAAAGAATAACGCCCGATATTGCCGCCATTGTGGCCCCCGCGGCCATTGCAAAAAGCGAAGCGAGCATGGAAACGATGTTTTCTTTTACCGTAAGATAGACGATAAGCCCGACTAACAGGCAAACCAATCCTGCGGCCAGAACGCCGAGCATGACGATTATCGCCGTTTTTCTGTCCATTATCTGACCTTTACGGGCGCGGGGTAATTCACTCCGAACGTTTCGACGCGCACCGACTTTATAACCTGATCGGTCTTGGGTTTATCGTTGAAGCCCGTGGGGGTATTCGCTATTTCGTCCACGGTTTCCATACCCTCCGTAACCTTGCCGAAAGCGGCGTATTGACCGTCGAGATAGGATGCGTTTGCGTGCATAATGAAAAACTGCGAGCCTGCGCTGTCCGGCATATTGGCCCGCGCCATGGAAATCACCCCGCGCGAGTGCTTAAGCGTGTTCTGCTTAAAGCCGTTGAGAGCGAACTCTCCCTTTATGTTATAGCCGGGGCCGCCGGTGCCGATGCCTGCCGGATCGCCGCCCTGTATCATGAAGCCCTTGATAACCCTGTGAAAAATCAGGCCGTCGTAAAAGCCCGAATTGGCAAGAGCGATAAAGTTATTTACGGTATTGGGCGCCATCTCGGGGTAAAGCTCTATTTTTACGGTATTTCCGTTTTCCATTTGTAACGTCGCGATAGGATTTGACATAATCGTGCTCCTTGTAAAGTCCTTGTATTACTGCGGGTATTTCTCCAAAGCCACTCCGGCCTCTGCGAAGAGCTTAAGCGAAAACTCGTCGGGGTAGCCTTCCTTATATACCACGCGTGAAATACCTGAATTTATTATAATTTTAGCGCAGATAACGCAGGGCTGGTGGGTGCAATACAACGTACAGCCTTCGACGCTGCACCCTACCCTTGCCGCCTGAATAATTGCGTTTTGCTCGGCATGCACGGCGTAACAGATTTCCTGCCTCGTGCCGCTTTCTATATTCATTTTCTTTCTTAAACATTCACCCTTGTCGGCACAGCTTTTTATACCCTGAGGCGCACCGTTATAGCCGGTTGCGATAATACGCTTATTTTTAACGATAACGGCGCCGACGTGGCGGTTTTGCTGGTAACAGCTCGACCACTCGCCGATTTGTACCGCCATTTCCATAAATCGTTTGTCCCATTTGTCCATATAAATCCGTCCCGTTTCTCTTCAGTCACAAATATTTTACCATAATGTAACCGAAAATGCAATTTTTTGTTAGACGCTGTTTTATTTAATTTTCATAAGTTTATATATTATTTGTACAAAATTTTTGGAGGTAAATAAAAATGAATATAAAGCCTTTATTCGATAAAGTCGTCGTGGAAGCCGTCAAGGCCGAAGAAAAGTCCAAGGGCGGCATTATCTTAACCGCCGCTTCACAGGAAAAGCCCGCAACCTGCACGGTTATCGCAGTGGGCCCCGGCGGCGTTATCGACGGCAAGGAAGTTACGATGCAGGTTAAGGTCGGCGACAAAGTTCTGCTTTCCAAGTACAGCGGAACCGAAGTCAAGGTCGACGGCAAGGAATACACGATAATCCGCCAGAGCGATATCTTGGCTATTGTTGAATAATTTGATTTTAAGGAGTATTTTATTATGGCAAAACAGATTAAATATGGCGACGAAGCCAGAAAAGCACTTGAAAACGGCGTAAACGTTATTGCCGACACCGTAAAAATCACCCTCGGCCCCAAGGGCAGAAACGTGGTTTTGGACAAAAAGTACGGCGCGCCCCTGATTACCAACGACGGCGTGACGATTGCAAAGGAAATAGAGCTTGAAGATCCCTTTGAAAATATGGGCGCACAGCTTGTAAAAGAGGTTTCGACCAAGACCAACGACGTTGCCGGCGACGGCACCACCACCGCTATGGTTCTTGCCCAGGCAATAGTAAGAGAAGGCCTTAAAAATCTGGCGGCGGGCGCAAACCCCATGATTTTGAAAAAGGGCATTTCCAAGGCCGTAGATACGGCGGTTGAAAAAGTTAAGTCTATTTCCAAGCCCGTCGAAAGCAAACTCGCCATTTCCCAGGTTGCCTCTATTTCCGCAGGCGACGACCAAATCGGCGAACTGATTGCCAACGCTATGGAGATTGTCGGCAAGGACGGCGTTATCACCGTTGAAGAGGGCAAATCCATGTCCACCGAGCTCACCACCGTAGACGGTATGCAGTTCGACAGGGGCTATGCCTCCGCTTACATGGTAACCAATACCGAAAAGATGGAAGCCGTACTCGACACCCCCTACATTCTCATTACCGATAAAAAGATTTCCGCACTTCAGGAAATTTTACCTATAATAGAACCCATTGCACAGCAGGGCGCAAGGCTTCTGATTATTGCCGAGGACGTCGAGGGAGACGCGCTTGCGGCACTTATCGTCAACAAGTTAAAGGGCGTATTGAACTGCGTTGCAGTTAAGGCACCCGGCTTCGGCGACAGAAGAAAGGCTATGCTCGAAGATATAGCAATTCTTACTGGCGGCACGGTAATTTCTTCCGACCTCGGCTACGAATTCAAGGACGTAACCATAGACATGCTCGGCAGAGCGTCTCAGGTCAAGGTCGACAAGGACAACACCACCATCATAGACGGCAACGGCAAGCCCGAAGATATCAAAGCGAGAGTCAATTCGATTAAGGCGCAGATTGCCGAAACGACCTCCGACTACGACAGGGAGAAGTTGCAGGAAAGGCTCGCAAAGCTTGCAGGCGGCGTTGCGGTTATAAACGTAGGCGCGGCTACCGAAG
>CAZELQ010000073.1:0-4960 GCA_964513195.1 uncultured Clostridia bacterium
GCGAGCGCAGACCCTTGCCGAGGTCCTCAAGACCCGCGCCGATGGGGAGGCCGTCGTCGGAGAAAGCCGATTGCGTTCTGCCGTAAACTATCTGCAAAAACAGCTCTCTCATCGCCGTGTTGATTGCGTCGCACACGAGGTCGGTATTGAGCGCCTCGAGTATGGTCTTGTGCGGCAGAATTTCCGCGGCCATAGCGGCGGAGTGGGTCATACCGGAACAGCCTACGGTTTCTATCAAGGCCTCCTGAATTATGCCGTCCTTAACGTTCAAGGTCAGCTTGCAGGCGCCCTGCTGGGGTGCGCACCAGCCTATACCGTGGGTAAGGCCCTTGATGTCCTTGATTTCCTTTGCCTGAATCCATTGACCCTCTTCGGGTATGGGTGCGGGGCCGTGTTCGAACCTGCCGGAAACACCCTTGGCAACGCAAATCATGTTTTCGACGTCTTTTGAATATTGCATTACACATCCTCCAAATTCGTTTATTTTAAATTGCTTTTAAAGTATAACACAGACGGCTTGAAAATTCAATTAAATGCGGGCACATTTTCGCCGCGAAAAAGCAAAAAACTGTTTACTTGGCGGCAAAAAGTATTATAATATTATTGTCACGGGAATTTGTTTTTATTTTAAAAGCGCTTATTCGATTATTTTGCGTGGCGGAAAAGGACGTTTATGCTCTGTCAGAACTGTAAAAAAAGGGAGGCAACCGTAAATCACGTTCAGATAGTGGGCGGCAAAAGCTGCGCCGTTCATCTCTGTGCGCAATGCGCAAACGAACTGTTCGGCGACTTCGAAAAGACTATGCAGAGCCACCTGTTCGGCGGACTGTTCGATTCGGTCTGCGAGGAGAGGCGTTGCCCCTCGTGCGGGCTAACCTTTTCCGAGTATAAGAGAAGCGGCCTTTTGGGCTGCCCGAGCTGCTACGACGTCTTTCACGAGGAGCTTCTCCCCTACATAGCGCGCATACAGGGCAAGATAGAGCACGTTGGCAAGAGCGGCGGAGTAAACACCGACGAGCACGACCTTTTAATTAAGCTCTCCGCCCTGCAAAAGCAGATGGAGGAGGCGTTGTCCCGCGGCGACTTTTCGGAGGCGGGCAGAATCAACGACAGAATGAACGCGCTTAAAAAGCGCGCCGACGGAGGGCGCAGATGGTAGACTTTTCAAAGGGAACCGTCGTTTCCTCCAGAATACGCCTCGCCCGCAACGTGAACGGCTATCCCTTTCCCGGCAGGCTGAAAAGCGACAAACAGGGTAAGGAGATAATCCGCTCGGTGTCCTCGGCGGCATATAAGTTGGACGAATTTCGCCTGATATATATGGACGGCATCTCAGAGGACGACGCCGTAAATTTGGTAGAGAACAGGCGTATCAGCCCCGACCTTTTGAACACGCCCTCACGTTCCGCCGTGCTCATAAACGAAAAGGGCGACGTGTCGGTAATGATAAACGAGGAAGACCACTTGCGGGAGCAGTGCATATCTAGCGGGCTGTCCCTGCGCGAAGCGTACGGGAAGCTGTCGGCTATGGACACGGCAATAGCGCGTTCGTTGCCCTTTGCCTACGACGAACAGCTCGGCTATCTGACGGCCTGCCCCACAAATCTCGGAACGGGACTCAGGGCTTCCGTAATGCTCTTTCTGCCCGCATTGCAGCTGGGCGGACTTATAGACGACGTGGTTAAGAGCGCCACCCGCTTGGGTCTTACCGTCCGCGGCGCATACGGCGAGGGAAGCTCGGCCGAGGGCTACACCTATCAGGTCAGTAACGAGGTAACCTTGGGCGTAACCGAGGAAACGATACTTACGCAGGTGGAGGCGGTCGTCGGAAAGATAATCGAAATGGAGGCCGCCGAACGCGAAAAACTCAGGGCGGGAGTCAATTCCCTCAGGCTCAAGGACGCGTGCCTGCGCGCCTACGGCATACTTACGCATTGCGCGCTTATGTCGGGAAAAGAGTTCGACGGGCTGTGCGCCGATTTAAAGGTGGGCGCCTGCCTCGGTTTCATAAAAATAGACGACATTTCGGCCGTAGACGGGCTGATGCTCAAAATGAAGCCGTCCAACATAAACGTGCTTTCGGGCAGAACGCTTACCGCGCAGGAGCGCGACGCATACCGCGCGCAGTACGCGTCTAACAAAATAAAAGGACTTGTAAAGGAGTAAAAGGCTATGGACATGAACAGGTTTTCGAGAAATCTTCAGAGGGTTTTACAGGCCTCGCGTGAGATATCGGCGTCTCTCGACATAACCTACATCGGAAGCGAGCACGTCGTATACGCTATGCTCGTCACGCGCGAATGTACGGCGTGTAAGGTTTTAACCGCCTGCGGCGTGACCGAGAGCGACTATAAGCGCTATCTCTTGAAGTCGGTCGACCGCCAATGTAATATTCAGGGCTTCACGCCCCGCACGAAGCATATGATAGAGCGCGCACAGGAAATCGCGTTCGACTTCTCCGAGGACGCTCTTGCGGGGAGCGAGCATCTGCTTCACGCCGTAATGGAGTCGCCCGACTGTCTTGCAATGCACATTTTCCGCGCGTTGGGCGTAAGCCTGCCCGTGCTCGCGGCCAAGCTGGAAATAGCCATAATGGGCGGCAGCTTTTCCGACGAGGGCGACGGCGAAGAGTTCTCCTCGTCGTTTATGGATTCGCCCATGGGCTCTTTCGGCGGACAGGGCAAGTATTCCAATAAGGAGGAGAGCAAGCGCGGCGAGACGGCGCTGCCGGACGAAATTTTACAGTACGGCACCGACCTTACCCAAAAGGCCAAAGAGGGCAAAATAGACCCCGTAATCGGCAGGAAAAAGGAAATCGACAAGATAATTCAGGTACTCTCCCGCCGTACCAAGAACAACCCCGTTCTGATAGGCGAGCCCGGCGTAGGCAAGTCGGCCGTCGTCGAGGGGCTCGCGCAGGCAATCGTCAAAAACGAAGTGCCCGACCTTTTAAAGGGCAAAACGGTATTTTCCCTCGATATCGCGAGTATGGTTGCGGCGCAAAGTACCGCGGCGACTTCGAGGAAAGGCTCAAAAACGCAATAAACGCCATAAAGAACAGCGGCAACGTTATTCTTTTCATAGACGAAATTCACCTTTTGGTTGGCGCGGGCGCGTCTGCGGAAGGCAAAATGGACGCGGCCAATATATTGAAGCCCATGCTCGCCCGCGGCGAATTGCAGACGGTCGGCGCGACGACGGTGGACGAATACAGGAAATATATCGAAAAGGACGCGGCGTTGGAGCGCAGGTTTACCCCCGTGCAGGTGGACGAACCCTCGGTCGAGGACACCGTAAACATACTCCGCGGGCTACGCGACAAATACGAGGCGCACCACAAGGTCGTCATCTCGGACGAGGCTATTATCGCGGCGGCGACTCTCTCCGACAGGTACATTTCAGACAGGTATTTGCCCGATAAGGCTATCGACCTAATCGACGAAGCCGCCTCCCGCGCGCGCCTCAACAGCTACAACGCCCCCGAGGAATTAAACCAGCTCGAGGAAAAGCTGAAGAGTCTGACCTCCGAAAAGAACAAGGCGGCGAGGGGCGAGAACTACGACAGGGCGAAGGAGCTCGTAACCGAGATTAACGAGGTTCAGGAAAAGATAAAGAAAGTAAAGGAAGAGTGGAAGGGAGGACAGAGCGCGCCCTCCATAGGCAGCGAGGAGATTGCCGAGGTCGTCAGCGGCTGGTCGGGCGTGCCCGTCGTAAAGCTCACCGAGCAGGAGAGCGAAAAGCTGTTACACCTCGAGGAAAACCTGCACAAGCGCATAATAGGACAGGACGAGGCCGTAACCGCCGTTTCCAAGGCGATACGCCGCGCGCGCGCAGGGCTCAACGAGAGCGGCAAGCCCATAGGCTCGTTTATCTTCGTAGGCCCCACGGGCGTAGGTAAAACCGACCTTGCCAAGGCGCTTGCGGAGAGTATGTTCGGCGACGAGAAGCTGCTGATTCGCCTCGATATGTCGGAATATATGGAAAAACATTCGGTGTCCAAGCTCATCGGCGCGCCTCCGGGCTACGTAGGCTACGACGACAACGCGGGCGGCCAGCTCACCGAAAAGGTAAGGCGCAAGCCCTATTCGGTCGTCCTCTTCGACGAGGTGGAAAAGGCGCACCCCGACGTGTTTAACCTGCTTTTACAGATACTCGACGACGGCAGACTTACCGACAGCAAGGGCAGGGTTATCAACTTCAAGAATACGATAATAATTCTCACCTCCAACGTGGGCGCAAGCCAGATTAAAAAGATGTCCGGTCTCGGCTTCGCTTCGGGCGACGACGACGGCTACGACAATATGAAGGACGCGATAAACGACGCGCTGAGGGAGCAGTTCCGCCCCGAATTTCTCAACAGGCTGGACGACATTATAATCTTCCGCAAGCTCACGAAAGAGGAAGCGGGCAAGATTTGTTATAAGATAATCGACGGCCTGCGCGCGCGCCTCAGACAAAAGAACATAGACCTCGCAATCACAGACGAGGCTATGGACAAACTGATAGAGGAGGGGTATTCCGAAATTTACGGCGCACGACCCATGAAGCGTACCGTGCAGAAGCGCATAGAGGACAGAATGTCAGACGAAATTCTTGCGGGCAACATACTTCCCGGAGAGCTTGTTACCGTCGAAGTCAAGGACGGAGAGCTGCACTTCAAATCGGAGAGAAAAAGTTACTGAATAAAGAATTAAGAATTTAGCCCCGCGGCACATACGCCGCGGGGCTAAATTCTACCGTCGGTAGAGTTACGGTTCGCTTCGGTAGAGTCGCGGAATTGCAAGTAGAACCCGCTACCGGCGCCGTGGAAGAGCGCGTAAAAAGCGTATAGCCGTACAACGCAGAAGTAGGTAGCGCCGCCGCGGCTTCCGTATTATAATCATATCAGATAAAGGCGCGTGCGGTCGTTAAAAATATGCGTGCGCAGACAGGTGTGATTATGTCGGTAGCGGTAACAGAC
>CAZELQ010000074.1:0-4629 GCA_964513195.1 uncultured Clostridia bacterium
TTATTCCTTTACGCCGCCCATATTTACGCCCTTCGCGAAGTACTTTTGTATGAAGGGGTAAATAACGAGTATGGGTATAACGCTTAGCACTATGAACGCGTACAAAACGCTGGTCGCGGAGCCGATACTCTCGAAAGTATGGCTGTCGTCGCCGCTGTACTTACCCGTTATGTCGGTCTCCTTGTCTATAATATCTCTTATAAGGACCTGCACGGGCCAGCTGTAATTTTGGTTGGCGCTCTGCGTAACCTTGTACGCCCAGAAGTAGCCGTTCCAGCGGGAAATGCCGAAGAACAGCGCGACCGTTGCAATCGTCGCCTTGCTCATCGGTATGTATACGTTCATGAGCACCTGCATTTCGGTGGCGCCGTCTATTCTGGCGGCTTCCTCTATTTCGGTGGGAACGCCTTCGAACGTGTTTCTGAGGAGGATTATGTTGGTCGCGTTCATGCCCATCGCCAACACTATCAGCCACTTAAGGTCGATATCGCCCCAATCCTTGCCGCCGACTATCGCGGCGAGCGCGTTACCGGTCGCCTGGTAATTGAGGTAGGTGGGAATTATGCCCGCGGCGAACCACATCGTGAACACGAGGAAGAAGTTGAAGCCGTGGCGGCCGATGAGCCTCTTTTTGGAGAGGGCGTACGCGCCGAGTATCGAGTATACGAGGCACCAAACCGTACCGATGAAGGTGACGAATATGGTGTTTGCATAGCTCACCCAGAACATATTGTAGTTGAAAGCGTACTTGAACGCCTCTACGGCGAAGCCGAACTTATAGTCGCCGTTAGAGCCGACAACCGGCCAAAGAACCACCTCGTTGTTGTAAACCGCGTCGCTCGAGCTGAACGCGCCGGCAAGCACGTATATCAGGGGGTACAGGCACATGAGCGCGAAGACGATTAAAAAGACGTACGCGACTATTTTGAATATCAGCTCGGAAACTTCCAATTTTCTTTTCATAAAGCCGTGCCCTCCTTAATACAGCGAGACGTCCGCCGCCTTGCGGGATACGGTATTCGCGCCGATAACCAAAATCATACCTATCAGGTTGTTGGTCATCTCTGCGGCTATACCCTTGCCGTCGCCCCAAGTGTTTGCCAAGGTCGCGACTATCTGCGCCGCCGACTCGTTGCCGGTTTTAAGCAGGAGGTAAACCTTTTCGTAGCCTACGGAAAGCAGGCCGCCTATCTTCATTATGAGCATTATAACGACGGTGGAAAGTATGCTGGGCAATACCACGTAGCGCATCTGCTGCATCTTGCCCGCGCCGTCTATCTGCGCCGCCTCGTACGAGGTGGGCGAAACGGCGATGACCGCCGCGAAGAATACGATGGAGTCGTACCCCGCGTGTTCCCAAAGCTCGGTAACCACGTAAAGGGAGCGGAAATACCGCGCCGAGTAGAAGATGCCGCCCTGGATTGCGTTTTGCAGGGCCGTATTATTGGGGCCGAACGCGCCGATTATCTTGGCGAGCGCGCCGACTTCGCCGCCGCTGTTGCCCCTCAAAAGGAGAAGAGCGATCGACGTAACGATAACGGTGGAGAGGAATTTGGGAAGATATACGAGGACCTGCACCGTCGAGCGGACGACGTTCGACTTGACCTCGTTAAAGAACAATGCCAAGATGATAGGCATCGGGAAACCGAATAAAAGGTTATAGAATGCAATTATGAAAGTATTTCTGAACGCCGGCCAAAACAATTTCGCGTTCGTTCCGACGAAGATATCGAGAAAGTTGTTGAGGCCGTACCAATTCATGAGGCTCGAATCGCCGTTGGCGCCGGGGGTGTCATAGTCCTTAAACGCGCCGAGCAGCTCCGTCATGGGCAGATAACGCCACAAAACGTACACCAAAATCATGGGGAGAAGCATGACGTAAAGACGCCAATCCTTCAATACCGTAAGGCCTATGCTTTTCCATCTGTTCTTTTCTGTCTGATCCCTTACCTGCTGTTCCGCCGGCATAGTGTAGGTGCCGGTGGCTTCGTCGAAGGTAAGGAAATCGTCGCATTTCATTTTGAACATTGAAAATTTCCTCCATACCATTTTACTAAAATGATTTGCCGGGGCGGCAAGCCGCCCGTTTACAATTCACGAAATAATTTCTCAATATAAATCGTTATCTTTATTGAGAATGGAAAGGCTCTCTTCGTCGAGCTCCACAGGGTCTTCCCCGCGTTCGGCGAGGCGCTGCCGCTCCTCCCTCTCGCCCTTCAGCCTTTTAAGGTATTCGAGCTGGTCTTCATACATGCCGTCCAGCCGCCTGAGCACCAAGGTTATAGCCAAGCCCATTGCCAGCGACAGCACGCCCGTTATGCCGAACCCGAAGTTGGAAGCCAGATACGACACGAACGGCAGACCGCATATAGCGTTCATTACGCTTATCGCCAAATTCTGCACCGCCCAGCCGCATATCACGAACAGCGAAGTGAAGTACCACTTGGAGGCAATCTTCTTTTTGCCGAGAAGCTTCACCGGGATGAGCAGGAGCATAAGCGCGGCGTTGCCCACACCGTAACACAGATAGCTCTGCCAAGACGAGGTGTTGTTTATAAGCGTGAGGAGCAGCCCGTCGCCTACGGCGAAAAATACGCTGCACCACCCCCACCTTATCATTATAAGCAACGTGATGGGAACGGTCAGGCAGAACGAAAAGGCTATCTCGTCGGTAAACAGCAGCGGCGCGTAGTGCGCCAGCAGGTCGTAGATGATTACTATTATCGCAAAAATGAATAAGTCCGTCGATTTATATTGCTTGACTGAAATCAGCCGTGAACCGTTCTTTCGCATAATAATCAAATTCGCACAGTTTTTACGCCGTCTTTTTGTTACATTATCACATTTAGCTTAATCATTATAACACGGGCATTTTTAAAAATCAATACTTTTTTTAATTGTTTCACAAAAAAAATTATGATATAATCCAAATGAAGCGAGGAGGTTTTTTATTATGCGCGAATTATATCTTTCGCCAGCCGATAATTTATCGAATATATTGTCCGCAATCGATGAACCGACCACAATATATTTGAAAAACGGCGTGTACGACCAGAAAGTAATCGTCGCTTCGGACGACGTGCGCCTTATCGGCGAGGAGCGCGATAAGACGGTAATACGCGGCGCGGACTACGCAAAAAAAACCCACGCGGACGGAAGAGAATACAATACCTTCCGCACTTTCACCGTGTGCGTGACGGGCGAGCGGGTCGTGACGGAGAATCTTACGATAGAAAATTCCAACACGGCGCCCGAGGAGGTCGGACAGTGCGTGGCGCTGTCCGTAAACGCCAAGCTGTTCCGCGCGAAGAACGTAAATCTCGTCTCCACGCAGGACACGCTGTTCACCGCGCCCTTCCCCGACGACCTCGTTATAAGGTATTCGGGGCTTACGGACGACCCCGCATACTACGACGGATTTATTCCGCGCGACCAATTATATATAGAGGGCGAGGCGTTCCATCTGTTCGAGGATTGCCGCATATCGGGCAACGTAGACTTTATTTTCGGCGGGGCGCAGGCCGTCTTTGAAAACTGCGAGCTTGTTTCTCTCCGCGATAAGCGCGGACACGGCTACGTCGCCGCTCCTTCCCACTCGCTGAAGCAGAAATACGGCTATCTCTTTCTGAACTGCGCGTTCAAATGCGGCGGAGCCGACGACGGCAGCGTTTTCCTTGCAAGACCGTGGCGCGACTTCGGCAGGTGCGATTTTATAAACTGCTCGCTTGAAAACCACGTATCGCCGCGCCTTTTCGACAAGTGGAACGATACCTACCGCGACAAGACGGCACGCTTCGGGTATTACGGCCTTAAGGGTATAAAGCTCGCTCCCGTAAAGTGGGGGAAGGCGTATACGGAAAAACAAGCAAATGAAATTATAAATAGTTTTACCGCGCTGATAAAAAAGTATTTTGGCGAAACGCGGTAAAAAATGATATATTATTATAGATATATATTATTATATTAGGAAACGGAAAAATTTAAGCCCCGCGGCGAAATCGCCGCGGGGCCGCTTTCACATGAAAGCCTGTAAACCGTGAAATTATTCGATGGAAATAAGCTTGCCCTCAACCTGCTTGGGCTTCGCCTTGGGTACGGTAAGAGAAAGAATGCCGTTGTCGTACTTGGCCTTAATCTGGTCGTCGGTAACCATATCGCCGACGTAGAAGCTACGCTGGCAGGTTTCGGTAATCTCCTTGCGGATATAGTGAGACTTCTCGTCCTCTTCCTTTTCTTCCTTGACAGCCGATACGGTCAGATAGCCTTGGTCGAGCGAAACTTTTATCTGTTCTTTATCGTAGCCGGGCAATTCTATATCGAGCTTATACTCGGAGTCGGTTTCCTTTATGTTGGTTCTCAAATCGTGCTGCTCGTCGAAAAATACGGGGCGGAACAAATCGTTGAACGCGTCGAACAAATCATAATTGTCATTAGTTTTTGTCTGTAAATAGTGTTTCATAAATTTATACTCCTTAATCCTTATTTTTCGCAAAAACCGTAAAGTTTAAACCCGCCGCCGCGGGCACATGCTTTGCTTTTTTGTTCAGTTATAATATAAAGTCAATCCGGCCGTTTTAAACGCTTTTAAAATTTTTTCACATAATTTTAACAAACGGAACTACCCCCCCC
>CAZELQ010000075.1:0-4566 GCA_964513195.1 uncultured Clostridia bacterium
GGGATCCCACGAACGAAGTCCGTATACCCTTGGCTTCCTCCTACGTGAAGGAGGGAGCTGGCTTGCGCAGCAAGACTGAGGAAGGATTGGGAATTTTGACCTTAATATGCGAAAGGGGAGGCAGAGCCTCCCGAAAATCGTAAATTATATCGTTCGCCACAAGAACGGGATTTTTACGGGAAATTTACTTCGTCAGTCTTTCAAGGGCAAGCTTGTAAATATTAAAGCACTTTTCAATCTTTTCGAAGGTTATATATTCGTCGGGCTGGTGAATAGTGCTCTCCTCGCCGTCCTCCTCGGGGCCGAAAGCCGCGCCGCACTTGAGGGCGCGCGCATAGGTGCCGCCGCCTATAGCCACGGGGGTCGCGCTCTTGCCAGTGACCTCGTTGTAAACGCCCAAAAGCGTGGTGATAAGCTTGCCGTTTTTGTCGTTGTACAGGGGAGCCTGACCGTGCAAAATCTCGTATGGCACTCCGCGGCCGTCGATAATATCCGTTATCTGCTTTTGCGTATAGGTGGCGGGGTAGCGTATATCGCAGGTTACGTAAATTTTACCGTCCTTTTGCTCTATTACGTTGGGCGAAAAGGTCAGCTTGCCGGTCTCGTCCTCGAGGTTGGCCAGACCGAACTTGTCGGCAAAAAGCAACCTCTCTATTTCGGAAAGACCGAGGCAGACCAGCATTTTTTCCATGGCGTTCACGCCCTTTTCGGGGGTGGAACCGTGCGCGCTCTTACCGCGTGAAATTACCTTACCTGCGGCATATTCGAGGCCTAATTGCTCGTAAAGGGGGCTTTCGGGTGCGACGGCCTCGCAGTATGCGCACACCATATTCGCCGCCTGTCCGCCGTGGAGATTGGTAAACGACGCGTTCTCCGCGTTGAAAATGAAGCGCGCGTGCAGTATGCCCTTTTCGGCGTAGATTACGGGAAAATCGGCGTCGGGGGAAATACCCTCGTCGGGCATTTTTGCCACCTTATTGTAGTGGTCTATGCACGCCCAGCCCGTCTCCTCGTTACAGCCCAAGATAAGCTTAACGCGCCTGTTGGGTTTGAAGCCCTCGTCTTTAAGCGCCTTCATGGCGTACAGCGCGATAAGCGCCGGGCCTTTGTCGTCCATAGCGCCCCTGCCCCAGATTCTGCCGTTTTCCCTGTCGACTTCGCCGCCGAACGGCTCGTGCGTCCAGCCCTCGCCCGCGGGCACTACGTCCAGATGCGCCAATACGGCAAACCCCTCGCCGCTGCCGAAAGCGACCTCGCCGACGTAGTTGTCGTAGTTCTTGGTTTCGAAGCCCAAAAAGGAAGCGAGTGAGAGGAAATACTCCAGACACTTCGCGCATCCGTCGCCGAACGGCTTGCCCTCCCCGGCCGCGCCTTGGGAGGAATCGAATTTAATCAGCTGCGAAAGATTTTTTACGGTATCGTCAAAGTAAGCGTTCATTGTTGCCTCGTTTAAGCAGTGCAAATAAATTTTTGCGGTTTTCTTTAATTTTATTATACTCTTTTTGAGTTTTATGGTAAAATGAATTAAATAGGAAATTTAAAAAATTTTACGGCGGAGGGATTATCTTGCAGGGCGAAATGCATTCGGGACACAGAAAGCGCCTTACGGCAAAGATAAAAAACGGCGACTTCATTTACGACCACGAGCTGTTGGAGGTGCTTCTCTTTAATTCCTGTCCCCGTAAAAATCTCAACGCCACCGCCCATCTTTTAATCGACAAATTCAAAAGCATACAGGGCGTGTTCGCCGCTTCGAAGGACGAGCTTTGCCGTGTGCATGGCGTAGGCCCGAATATGGCCGAATATATCACCCTGTTGGGAAAATGTATCGGTCGAATCGGCACGGGCGACGCGTTCGCCGTCGTCCAGACTACGGAGCAGTTTTGCAGATTTCTGAAAATGCGCGCCCGTACGGACAGAGAGAGCCTCGAGCTTTATATCATCGACGACAACGGAAAATTATTGAGAATTTACAGCCTGCCGTTGCCGCCGCAGACGCCTTGCGACGGATTGAGAAAGCAGCTTCTTTCGAGTATGGCGGTGGAGGGCGCGCAAGGTTTGTTCGCCGCCCGCGTCCGCGGCGGAGCGCCTATGCCCGAAGACGGCGACGATAGCATCGCGCGCGAAACTACTTTAATATGCAGTCTCTGCGGAATGAGGCTATACGATTTCTGTATTCTGACCGGACGGGAGGTCTACAGCTACAGCGTAGAGGATAGGCTGGATTCGGTAACGGTAAATTGGAGCAAGGAATATGGACTCTGAGATAATGCAAAAGACGCAAAAACTTGTTAAACACGTCGGCGTTTTTTTCGGCTGTCTGTTGCTCGTGTTCGAAACCATAATCTGCGTGCAGTTCATAAACGTCTCGCCGCTGCCCGCGGCTTGGAGCATAGTTGCTCTCGTCGGCTGTTCGGCCGCCCTTGACGTTCTCTATTTCGTCGAGCTGTTCTGCGTCAAGACGTTCAAGGGGCGCGTAGTCATATATTGTATAGACTACGTCTTTTTGCTGTTTATCTGCGCATTGACGGGCAGTACCTATATCGCCGTGCTCTACTGCGTTATACTAACGCAGCTGTATATGAATATTCAGCAGCTGCGAATCAAAATCGCTTCGTTCGGCGTCAGCTGCGGACTGTACGTCGTAACCTGTATTATAGGCTGGCTTTTGGCGTCGCGGCGCGTCGCCAACGCCACCGAGCTCACCGAAATAGTTTTCGGCTGTATAACCGGTTTTATAACGCTCGCCGTTCATTTTGCGGTAACCAACTTTCTCATAAGTTTTTATCGCAACAATCTCAAACTTTCCGCCGCGCTTAAAGAAGCGGACGAGAGTAAGGCCGAGCTTGAGGCGGCCTACGAGCAGCTGTCCGAAACGGCCGTGTTTCAGGAGAGAAACCGCATCGCCCGCGACATTCACGACAACGCGGGGCACTCTATGACCGCGGTGATTATGCAGACCGAGGCGGCCAAGCTTTTAATCGATTCCGACCCCGAGCAGGCGAAAGCGAAAATCATTTCTGCAAACATTCAGGCAAAGAACGCTTTGGAGCAGATGCGCGACAGCGTGCATCTTTTGGCGGGCGACAACGCTCCCCTATCTCTTAAAGCGGCGCTTGAAGAAATCATATTGCAGACCATGGACGGCACCGACGTCAAGGTTAGGTACGACTTAACCGATTTATCGCTTTCGGGCGACAGACAACGCTTTATCTGTAACACCTTAAAGGAGTGTCTTTCCAACGGAATGAGGCACGGCGGAGCTACGGCTTTTTACGTGGAGCTTTCCGAAGAGAACGGCGTAGTCGGTTTGACCGTATCGGACAACGGAAGCGGCCTGCCCGACGACTTCAAGGAGGGGTTCGGCCTGCGCGGCATACGCGAAAAGGCGGCGGGCTTCGGCGGCAGTATCACTCTGGAGAGCGAGGAGGGCGACGGGTGCGAGATACGCGTCACCATAGCGGCCGATAACAAAAAATGATATTTGCGCGACGGGCGCGCTACGGAGGTAAAAAATGATTAAAGTTATGTTAGTGGACGACCAGATTATTCTTGCCGAGGGCATAAAGAGCGTGCTGGAGACGGACGGGGACATAAACGTTTGCGGCGTAGCCTCTGACGGCGCCGAAGCCGTCGAAATGGCGCAGAGCGCGCTGCCCGACGTCGTGCTGATGGACATCCGCATGCCCAATATGAACGGCGTTGCGGCCACCAAGCGCATAAAGGAAGCGCTGCCCGCATGCAAGATAATTATACTGACGACCTTCGACGACAGCGACTACATTCTCTCGGCTATAAACAACGGCGCAAGCGGCTATCTTCTTAAGGACATAGGCTCGACAGCGCTCATAGACGCAATCAAGAACGCTTACGCGGGCGATACTATTCTGCCCTCCAAAATCGCCAAAAAAATTACCGACGCGGCGCTCATGGTATCGTCGGACAGGGAACTGAAGTTAAAACGCGCGTTCGGTCTTTCTGACAGGGAGGCGGGCATCGCAATGATGCTGGCGGAGGGGTTCACCAACAGACAGATTGCCTCGGCGTTAAAGCTCACCGACGGCACTGCGCGCAACTATATAAGCACTATTTATTTAAAGCTCGGCGTGGAAAACCGCACTGCGGCAATAGCGAAGATAAAGGAAATAATATAACCCCCACGGGTCATCCCGAGCGGTCTTACGGTCATTCCCCCGTAGGGGTATGAGTCATCCCGAGCGGAGGACGTAAGCCCCTCTGCAGGGGCCACGGGTCATCCCGAGCGGAGGACGTAAGCCCAACCGCAGGGGTCACGGGTCATCCCGAGCGTAGCCGAGGGATCCCACCGAGAGAGTGATAAGGACTTCGTACTATGGGATTCTTCGGCAGGCTCAGAATGACGGCATAGGGCTATGGGATTCTGACGCGATTGCCTGCGGAACAATCGCTATTCCGTCGCTTCGCTCCTTACGGCTCCGCTAACGCTCCGTTCAGAATGACCGTTAACCCCACCATCCAAAGCAGTAACCCAAGCCGCGCGGCGAAAAATTCGCCGCGCGGCTTACTTTATACAATTTTATATTCCCA
>CAZELQ010000076.1:0-4492 GCA_964513195.1 uncultured Clostridia bacterium
ATATTTTTCTTTATAATATCTCTTACCGTTATGCAAAGACCGATTATGATATATATATAGTAAACGCTCAATCTCCACACGAGTACCGACCAAGCGAGCGTCGCGCCAGCGGCGGCCGAAAACGCAAGAGCGCCTAAACTTTCGACCACGCCCGAATTACCCGGGGTGGGAATAAAGGAAACGCCGAAAGTCGCAAACGCGTTCAGAGCCATAATCTCCAAAAGCATACCGTCCACGCGGCAGCCGAACATACGCATTACGAGGTAGGGTATGGAGAAAGTCAAAAACGATTCGCACAGGCATACCGCTATCAAAATAATAAGCTTTAACGGGCTAGTCGCCATATGCTTGAACGAAGACTTGAAATCGGTCACTATTTTGGTGGCGCGCAGATAAGCCCGCTCCCTGTCCTTGACGATCTTCATTTTGTAGCCCAAAAAGACGATGAAGCCGACAAACTTCTGCATAAGCTTGGGAAAGGCAAGAAAACATAAAACGAATACGGGAATTATCAGGTTTACACCTATGCCCACCCAGCCGGTGACCTTTAAGACGGTCGCGCCGCCGATATCGTCCAAAACCCGATGAGCAGAGCCCCAAATCATTAAAAACGCGCCGAGAAGCATCCAGCAGAAAATACTGCTGAAATATCTTATGAGCACCATAGCCGAAGCGTTGCCGCCCGTTACGCCCTTGGAGTGCAGATAGTAAATCTGCATAGGCTGTCCGCCAGTGGAAAAGGGCGTGACCGCGTCGTAATAGCGCCCCAAAAAGTTGGTCTTTATAGACGTGCCCAAGCTGTACTTACCCGTGACCGTCTTGGAAATAACGGCGAACTTCGCGCTGTCGAAAAACATTATACCCGCGACGCCCAAAAGGAATACGAAAAACCACGTGAGGCTGGAATTTTGTATAATCTCTCCCAACGACGCGCCGGTGTCGGCGTCTATCTCGTCCGCTATACCGAAAAGCGACAGTATGCCGAGCGCGATGACGACGATTAAAAATACGTTCATGAAAATGCGCGCGCCGCGCTTGCGGCGGGGAGGCGCTTTTATCTCTTCATCGCCCTGTTCTTCGCCGGTGGCGACGGGCACGGCCAGCTCTTCGGTTGTTTCCGGCGCAGACCCGCCGTCATACGCCGCCTCTTCGGGCGCGGGCTGCGTTTTTTCCTCTTCCACAGTATTGAGTTGTTCCTCTATGATATCGCTATCTTCGGCCACGGCTTTCTCCTGCAGGCAAGTTATTGCCCTTCCCGCTATCTTTTATCAAGCGCAAAAATGCGCACCCCCGAAAATTTTAAGGTACGCACTTCAAAATCACTCTACTTTCATACCCCAGCACCTGAACTTTTTGGTGAGCTCGGAATCGAAATTCTTCCAAAGGTTCTGTACGTGGTGGTTTTCCTCGAGCTCGGGCCCCGCTTCCAGCACCTTTACGCCCCTCGAAATCAACCCCTCCAGACAGTGGGTTATTATAACCGCGGGTATGCCCTTGTTCGCGTGCTCCTTGGCAATGCCTATACTCATAAGGTCGCACACCTCGCAGTGCTTCATTGCCTTTATATAGGGTATCAGGCCGAACGGAATCACGTGCCCCTTACCCTTCTGCATAACCTCTTTCATAGAGGGTATCACATAGCCGTAGGCGACCACCTTGTCGTCCTTTGCGACCAGCGTTGCAAACTCGGGCACGCAGACCGACAAAATGGATTTGGTCTCCCTCATTTTCTGCTTTTCGTTTAAAGGGCTCGTGCCGTACAGGTCGGCGAACACGTCGTCCAAAATTGTCATCGCCTGCATGATATAGTCGATAAGCTTCTTTCTGTCGTGCTTGAAATAATAGGCGACGTCGATAATTTCAAAGCCGTTCTTCTCCAAAACGCCGTCGGCGATGCGCTTCATTCTCTCGTCTATCTTCTCGGGCACCTGTATCGTGTAGGCGTTCCAATCGACGACCTTATACGCGCCGAGCTTTTCCATATGCTCTACGTAGTAGGGGTGGTTGTAAATCTCGATATAGTTGCTGTCCTTATCGAAGCCCTCTATAAGCATACCCTCCTCGTTGAGGTCGGAGAAGCTCATAGGCCCTATAATCTCCGTCATGCCCGCTTCTTTCGCCCACTTTTTAAGCTCGTTGAAGAGCGCCGTGGTGACCTCGAAATCGTCTATGACGTCGAAGCGGGTGAACCTGATTTGCTTATAGCCGAATTTTTCGTTGACGCCGCGGTGAAGTATGCCCGCAATACGACCGACGATTTTTCTGCCCCTGTACGCGAGAAACATTCTGCACTCGGCAAAGCGGAAAGCGTCGTTTTCCGCAGGGTCGAATTCGGGGAATTCGTCGAAATAAAAATTGGGGCAGGCGTGCGGGTTTTTTCCATATAGCGTAAACGCGAATTTAAAAAACTTTTTTTTGTCCCTCTTAGAGGAAATCTGCTTTACTTTAATCACTTTTGTCCTCGCTGACATATACGTACAAATATGAATACGGGCACGTCCGCGCGCGCCTCTATTATTATAATAGCAATTAAAATATATTATGTCAAATAAATTATTACATTTGTTAGTGAGTTTTATTACATTGATGAAGTCCAAAGCAAAAAAACGCTTTGGACTTCCCCTCCCGCAAACGGCGCAGCGCTGCGCACGGCGGCGTGCGGTTGAAATACGCACCCGTCCACAAGGTGCGTATTTGCTTGTTTTGGTGGAGCAGCGCGGACTTGCACCGCGGTCTTACGACGTTCGGACGCGCTTTCTACATACTTAGTTCACCGTTTAAGCTTTCCGCACGAATTGCCGGTAAACGGGCCGTACGTGCGGGCAAACCGCCGAATAATCTGTAAAACCGCGGTTATATTTTCACAGATTTTCCGCTGAGATAGCGCCTAACGCACCCGCGCGGAAAGAGTGCGCCGACGGACAGCTTGGTTAAGCTGCGCAAGCAAGGCTCTGAGCCTGACGGGCAGGGAAAGCCATTACTTTAGAATCGTTGGATTCTGCATTTAAATTTAAATTTCCGTTTTTACAAAGCCGAGCCTTTGGTATGCTTACGTCGTCTCCCCGCCGCAATCGAAACTGAAACTGCCCCGTATTGCTTCGGAAATTTTCCGTTTTTTATATTATAACCGTATTCGGCGCAAAAAATCAACAAAAATAACAGCCGCCCGCAGATTTATGTTTTTCCGCGGCAGGAAGCCCGCGCCGTAGGACGGCTGAAAAATCACGCATTTCTTATAAACCCGTCGATTTCGGCCATTACGGCGCCGTCCTCTTCGGTGGCCGCGCGCCAATCGAACGTCGAATAAAAATCCACAGCCTCCCGCAAACTTGCAAATTCGGGTGCGGAAAACAGCTCCGCAAGCTTATTCTCCGCCGCGACCGTATTATAGGGGTTGTGTTTTTTGTCGGGCAAAATGAGCTTTTTTACGCCGCCTTCCGCCTTTCGGGCTAAACTTTCGCCGAGGGGCATCGTGACGTCCTTTTCTCCGTGGATAAGCAACGCCTTAACGCCGCTCTCTTTTAACGCCTTTGCCGCTTTCGTGTTGCCCTTTACGCCGAACTTGAAGAAATTAAAGAGGAAGAACCAGCAGTGCATAAGCGGCGCGAGCAGTTTTCCGAACTTGCCGACGTTTTTTATTTGTGCACAAAGGCATTGTGCGGGAGCGTTAAAGCCGGAAATAGCGACCACGCCGTCAACCTTGACTTTCTTTGACGCGCACGCAACCGAATACGCGCCCCAGCTGTGCCCGACCAAAATTATCTTCTTATCTTTCAGTCTTTCGTCGCATTTGACCGCTATATATGCGGCGATAACCGCCTCCGTTCCGGCATAGAAACCGATGATTTTTTTACCTGCCGAATCGTTGCAACCGTACGCGTCTGCGGCAACTACCGCAAACCCCTGTTCGGCAAAGTGGGCGATTTCGGTCATATAGCTCGAAGTTCCCGCCCCGAAACCGTGCTGGAAGATTACCACTCGGTCGCACTCATCCACGGGCTTTACGGTATAAATATGGGCGGCAAGTTTTACGCCGCGATAGCTTACGTCTATGCTTTCGGAAGTCAGGTCAAAGTCTTCGGGCGTAAAATATTTGTAGTCGGGGTCCTTGTCCTGCCTGTTTGCAAAAATAATTATGTCTATACAGATTGACGTACCGGCGATATACAACGTTATGAAAAACACGATTACGGCGATTGCAACGATAGCGTACAACATTTAAAAATTTAAGGGACGGCGAAAACCGCCGCCCCTATTCTCCCACTATGATTTATTCCCGTAAAAATTGCGTTCTCGGCACGAACGTCATCTTTTTACTTATACGAGCGGAACAACTTATACAATATACTTATCATCCAACTCGGGAGCAGAATCCATCTCTTTCTTCTGCCCCTCGTAACCCTTTTTCCCAAGTAGCGCAAAAGTTGCCTTTTTGCCGTTCTCTACGCCGGGTTGATTGAAAGTGTTGATGTTGAGGAGCGCACCGGCATAT
>CAZELQ010000077.1:0-4442 GCA_964513195.1 uncultured Clostridia bacterium
CGTGTGGGGGCGCCCGGAACGGCGGCAACTTATTAAGGAATAAAAATGAAAATTGCATTTCGCACCCACGACCTCGGGGTCAAGGGTTTAGACAACGCAATAGATAAATTGCACGACTGCGGTATAAGCGCCGTCCAGCTCGTAGTGTACAAGTTTATGGACGAAGTGCCCTACAGACCCGCCGGAATCACCGCGGAAACGGCTGAAAAAATAGGCAAAGCCCTTAAAGAGGGGGGCGTTAGCGTTCCCCTCATAGGCGCCTATTTCAATCCCGTTCATTCCGACAAGGAAAAAGTGGCAAACTGTAAGGCGGTTTTCAAGGACTACCTGAAATATTCCTCGCTTTTGGGCTGTAACGTAGTCGGCAGCGAAACGGGCTCTTTCAACGACGACAAGTGGACTTATAACCCGCTCAACCGCACGGAGGAAGCCTTGCAGACGGTTATCGAAACCTTTACGGAGCTTGCGGACTACGCAAAGAGCGTGGGCGCTTATATCGGTATGGAGGGCGCGGCGGGTCACGTCTGCTGGAAGCCCTCGGTATTGAAGAGGGCGGTTGACGGCGTAAACCGCGACAACGTAAAGGTTATATTCGACCTCTACAATTACCTCGATTCGTCCAACTGTAACGACTATATGTCGATATTGGACGAGGGGTTAAAGCTGTTCGGGGGCAAGATTGTCGTTTTCCATATGAAAGACTTTGTATTGGAGGACGGAAAGGTAAAGCAGGTTCCTCCCGGCAAGGGACTGTTCGACTACCCCGAAATATTGAGGCGCATAAAGGCTTACGACAAGGACGCGGTATTGGTTTTGGAGGGTACGACGGGCGAAAACATCCTGCCCGCCATCAGGTTCGTAAGCGACGTTTGGCAAAAAGTCTAACGCCGACGAGTGGGTGACCCCCAAACGAAGTCCGCTTGCCCGAAAAGCGTCGGATTTATCTTTCGCCCCAAGAAAAAGAAACCGACGAGAAACAAAAAAAGGAGTATAAATTATGAAATTCGACGTAAGATACGCAAACCATCCCGACGATTCCAAGCATTACGATACTAAGGAGCTCAGGGAGAAATATTTAATCAAAAAACTGTTCGAAGAGGACGATATTCTCTTGACCTATTCCCATCAAGACAGAATTATTGCCGGCGGCGCTATGCCCGTCAAAAAGGCGCTGTCGCTGGGCACGTTTAAGGAGCTTGCCACCGACTACTTCCTTGAAAGAAGGGAAATGGGCGTAATCAATATCGGCGGTGCGGGCGTAATTACCCTCGACGGCAAGAAGTGGGAAATAGGTCACAAAGAGGGCATCTATATCGGTATGGGCACCAAGGAAATAACCTTCACCTCCGACGACCCGAAGAGCCCCGCAAAGTTCTACATTAACTCCTCGCCCGCGCACAAGACCTACCCTACGGTTAAAATAACCAAACCCGTAGAAGGCAAGCAGCCCCCCGAGGGCGTGCGCTACTGCGTACAGCGTCATCTCGGCGAGGCTAAGACCATAAACAAGAGAACGATCAACCAATTCATCGTAGGCGACGTTTGCGAAAGCTGCCAGCTTGCAATGGGTATGACCGAGCTCGCGGAGGGCTCCGCCTGGAACACCCTTCCCTCGCACACCCACGAGAGGCGCATGGAAGTGTATATGTACTTCGAAGTGCCCGAGGACCAAGCGGTAATTCACCTTATGGGCACGCCCAAGGAAACGAGGCACATAATAATGCATAACGAGCAGGCCGTAATTTCACCCAGCTGGTCAATCCACTCGGGCGTCGGCACGTACAACTATACCTTTATCTGGGGTATGTGCGGCGAGAATCAGGCCTACGACGATATGGACAATATAAAAACACAAGATTTAAAATAAGGGGAGCAAAAAAATGGCACATTTATTATTTAAAGACGTAAACAAAGTTTACCCCAACGGATATCACGCCGTGCACGATTTCAATATGGAAATCAACGACGGAGAGTTTATCTGTCTTGTCGGCGACTCCGGTTGCGGCAAGTCGACGACTCTGCGTATGATTGCCGGTCTTGAAGATATCACGTCGGGCGAGTTCTATATCGACGGTAAACTTGCAAACCAGATGACCTCGAGAGAGAGGGGGATAGCGATGGTATTCCAATCCTACGCGCTGTACCCTCACCTCACCGTATACGAAAACCTCGCGTTCGGTCTTATGCTTGAGGGTATCGACGCCGACATTATCGAGGAAAAGGTCAACGCTACCGCAAAAATCCTCGGCCTCACCGAATATCTCCAGAGATTCCCGAGGAATCTTTCGGGCGGCCAGTGCCAGCGTGTAGCCGTAGGCCGTGCGCTCATAAGAAAGGTTTCCATATTCCTCATGGACGAACCCCTTTCCAACCTCGACGCCAAACAGCGCGTTACGATGCGTTCCGAAATAAAGCAGATTCACCGTTCGGTCGGCGCAACGACTATCTACGTTACCCACGACCAGACCGAGGCTATGACCATGTCCGATAGAATCGTGGTTATGAAGTCCGGCGGCTACGTTCAGCAGATAGGTACCCCGTTCGAGCTGTACTTCTACCCGAAGAACCTCTTCGTCGCGGGCTTCATCGGCGAACCTCCCATGAACTTTTTGCGCGGCAGGTGCGAGGGCGGTAAATTCGTTACCGACTACGGCATAAGCTACGATATCTCCGGCATAGTCAGCGACGTAGCTTCTATCGAGGGCAAAAATATCGTATTTGCGTTCCGTCCCGAGGCAATCAAGCTTTCCAAGAACGGCAAGGCGGGCAAGGACGAATATCTCGTCAACTCCGAGGTAGACTTAACCGAGCTCTTGGGCGATACGACCAACGTATACGCAAACGTCGGCGACGTAAACGTAATATTAAAGGTCAACCCTCACGACACGCCCGAAATGGGGTCGACGTTCGCGTTCTGCGTGCCTCATAAGTCCGCATATATCTTCGACGCCGAAACCGAGCAGGCCGTTCCGTCGGACGTCGTCAGGAACTAAGGAGAAAAATTCATGGAATTGATAAATAAGAAAGTATATAAGGAGGTCTGCGGCAAGGTTAAGCCCGAAAGACCCGTTAAAATTATGCAGTTCGGCGAAGGCAACTTCCTCCGCGCGTTTATCGATTGGATTATTCAGAATCTCAACGACGCGGGCGCGATAAACGCAAACGTCGCGGTCGTACAGCCTATGCCTTTCGGCAGAGTCAAGGAGCTCGGCGAACAGGACGGTCTTTACACCCTGCGCCTCGAGGGTATCGATAAGGGCGAAAAAATCAAGTCCAGCCGCGTCATCGACGTTATCGGCGACCTCATCAATCCCTTCGAGCAGTACGAGCACTATCTCTCCTACGGCGAGAGCGAGGACTTGCAGATAATCATTTCCAACACGACCGAAGCGGGCATCGCGGTAGACCCTACGGACACCGATTTTACCAAGTGCCCCAAGTCCTACCCCGGCAAGCTGCTTGCGCTTTTAAAGAGGAGATACGACCACTTTAAGGGCGATATGAATAAGGGCCTCGCAATCATTCCATGCGAGCTTATAGACGACAACGGCGACGAGCTGTATAGGTGCCTTACCGAGCTTGCGAAGATAAACAATATGGACGCAAAGTTCATAGAGTGGATGCAGAAAGCCAACCACTTCACCTCTACGCTCGTAGACAGAATAGTCCCCGGCTACCCCAAAAACGAGATAGCCGACATTCAGAAAGAAACGGGCTATATCGACAACAACGTCGTCAAGGGCGAAATTTTCCACCTTTGGGTACTGAAAAAAGAGCCCTATATTCAGAAAGTTCTTCCCGCGGATTCCACGGGTCTCAACGTCATTTTCGCGGACGACATTCACCCCTACAAGCAGCGCAAGGTTAAAATTCTCAACGGCTCGCACACGGCAATGGTGCCCGTCGCATATCTTGCGGGCATAGATACGGTAGGGGAGGCGGTGAACGACCCCGTAATCGGCAAGTACGTTCACGACTTCGTATTCGACGAGGTAAATCCCACCATAGCCCTTCCTCAGGACCAGATGGTGGCGTTCGCAAACAGCGTTATAGAGAGGTACAAGAATCCCTACATCCGTCACGAGCTTATGTCTATCGCGCTCAACTCGACGACCAAGTTCCGTACCCGCATACTGCCCACGCTCACCGACTACGTGCGCATTAAGGGCACGCTGCCTCAGCACGTACTGTTCTCGTTCGCGGCTTTGGTGCAGTTCCACAAGGGCTTGAGGGGCGAGGAAAAGATTGCCCTCAACGACGACCCCGCATTGCTTGCTCATTGGGCCGAGCTTTGGGAGAAGTACGACGGAAAGTGGGAGGAGCTTGCAAAGGCCGCTCTCGGTTGGAAGGAAGCGTGGGAGATGGACATGAACGCCATTCACCCCGAAATCACCGCGACCGTCGCAAAGTATCTGCGCGGCATAAACGAAAATGGTATGAAG
>CAZELQ010000078.1:0-2576 GCA_964513195.1 uncultured Clostridia bacterium
AACCACCAAAACAAACCGACATTTGCCGTAACTTGTAACGGGTTACGAATCCGCGCGCCCTTACTGCGATTTTCGGGGTGCGGGCTGAAAGGTGATAACCGACAACCCCGCCTGCGCCCTTACACCATACGGGCGCTCTCTGTAAGGCGGAAACGTTTACGGTGTTGTCCTTTGTCATAGCCTTTAAAGATTAAGTTTTATAGATAGATTATATACGGAAAATTAAAGAATGTAAAGCAATTTAAGACGCGTCGCTTTTTTATTTCAGATAATATTCTTCAAACAAATCGTTCGGCGTACACCCCAAAATGTCGCATAGCGCCTGCAAATTTTCGAATTTTATTCCCGAGGTTTTGTTCGTAATGAGATTGTTCAAATTTTGATAGCTTAACCCCATTTGCATATATAGCCAATACTTGGTCTTCCCCTTTTCTTGAAGAATTTCCAAAACTCTTAGTTTCATTTAACTTACCTTTACATTATATAATGTGTACATAATATAATAAAAAAACGCTTGACAAATAGATTTTAACATTATATAATGTGTACATATGATATGTATACATTATATATTTAACAGGAGGCACATATGAAAAAATTCAAAAAAACGGCTATTTTTGCCGCGACTGCCGCGTTGGCCTGCGGCACGTTTGTTTTGGGAGCTTGCGGCGGCAGCAGCTCGGGCGACGGCGGCGTGAAAGTAAGCAATACCGAATGGACGCAGCGCTTGACAATCGACACGGAGTCTTACGACAGCTTTACCTTCGTAAGTGACAGCTTCAATACCTATTCCAAGGAAGAAGCCGCCGAATACGGCGAATGGGAGCAATATACATATACTTATAAGGTTGACAACACTGCCGAAATACTTCTTGAAAGCCGCGTACACGAATATTACTCCCCTAACGACGCGGATGCGGTAAACGGATTCGTTAAAGACACGTCCGAATCTTATCTGTTCAAATACAATAATAAATATTACTCTTGGTATGAGGACGACGATGCCGAAAACTATTCGAACGTACGCGAAGCGACTAAGGCCGAATTTATAAGCGAAACGGAATCGTTCTCGAGCGAGCTTGCCGTGTTGCAGGCTTATTCACAACCCGAAATGAAAGCGGCCTTTAATTACAATTCCGATACGCAGACGTATGAAATAATGACCGGCGCAGTGACGATGGGAATACAGTTTCCCAAAAACGGAGGCGTAAAGCTTATAGAGCAATTTACTTCGATTGATTGCATAGAGATATCCATAAGCAATTTAAATTCAACCTCGGTAACCGTGCCGCAGAAAGCGATAACCGACGTAAACGGGTACGTTGCATACGTTGCCGCCAACGCTTCACAAAATTAAATATCGTTCAACATAATATCACCCTGCCTCCCGACGGAGACAGGGTGATATAACTTTATAACCGAATATCGTTTTCGTTCAAAAGCCCCCGCCGCACGGAATTTTGGCGCGCGGCGGGGGCAACTCCTTTCCTCTATCGTTTGAGCGGTATGGACGCCTTTGCGTTGATATTCATAGGCGCGAAGTTGCCGCTTAAATATTGGTTCAGCCCCTCGGAGGCAATCATGGCGGCGTTGTCCGTGCAGTGCCGCTTTTGCGGCAAAATCAGCCTTAGCCCCGCGTTTAGGCAGGCGTTTTGCAAGCTTTCGCGAAGATAGCCGTTTGCGACCACTCCGCCGCCCGCTGTCACGGTGGGCACGCCCAACTCTCTTGCGCACTCCACCGTCTTACTTACGAGGGCGTCGATTGCAGCGCACTGGAAGGACGCAGCGACGTCGGCCGCGTTTACGCCCCGCCCCCTCTGCGCGGCGGTGTGCACGTAGTTTATTACCGCCGTCTTTAAGCCGCTGTAAGAAAAGGTCCTGCCGTCGCCGTGGCGGACGAGCACAGAGGGAAATGCTATAACGTTTTTGCCCTCTCTTGCAAGCCTCTCTATATTGGGGCCTCCGGGGTAGGGGAGATTCAGAACGCGCGCAACCTTGTCGAACGCTTCGCCCGCGGCGTCGTCCGTCGTGGAGGCGAGCACTGAAAATTCGGTGTAGGACTTCGTGTGCAAAACCGCCGTATGCCCGCCGCTTGCAAGCAGGGTGATAAAGGGCGGCTGTAAGGTTTGGTCGTCAAGATACGCGGCCGCAAGATGTCCGCGAATATGATTGACGGCGATGAGCGGAATATTCAGAGCGTAGGCAAAGGACTTTGCGAATGACAGTCCGACGAGCAAAGCGCCCAAAAGTCCGGCGCCGTAGGTTACCGCAACGGCGTCGATATCGCCTGCCGTAACGCCCGCGCCCTTTATTGCGCGTTCCGCCACCTCGCCTATCGCGTCGGTGTGTGCGCGGCTGGCAATCTCGGGAACGACGCCGCCGTACAACGCCTGCTCGGGGGCGGAAGAAATAATTTCGTCGGCTAAGATTTTGCGCCCTCTTATGAGGGCGCAAGCGGTTTCGTCACAACTGGTTTCAATTCCGAGTATTATAGGTTGTTGTTTTATAGTCCTGTCGGGAGAATACATAATTATTAGGCGGGGTCGTTGAAGCCGTCTGCCATTTCCTCGTTCTTT
>CAZELQ010000078.1:2676-4432 GCA_964513195.1 uncultured Clostridia bacterium
CGGGCTTGGTCTCTTCCGCGGGCGTGACCGCGGGAGCTGCGGGAGCCGTGCCCTTAACGGCGGCTTCGACGGGTGCGTTTTCGGGCGCTCTCTGTACGGTAGGAGGCACGGCCGCATTGTAGCCCGTATATGCGTTTATGCGCTGCACGTGCTGTATGCGCTGTACTTGCTGAACGGGCTTGGGCTGCCTCTGCGCATAGGCTGCGGCAAGGAGGCTCTTCACTGCGCGGATTAAGCCGTGCACGTACTCCTCCACCGACATAACCTCTTCCATAGTGTAGAAGCCCGCGCTCTTCATTACGGTTATTATATACGCCGTCTGGTTGAGCTTAATCATGGACTTGTTCAACAAATCCAATTTGGCGTCCCTGTCCTCGAGATCGGCGAGAGCGGCGATTGCCGTACCTGCCTCGACGCCCGTTTCAAACAAAAGGTCGGCAAAGACCTTGCCCTGACGGGGGAAAATTTTAAGCACGTACAGCTTTACGAGCCGTTTGCCGAGCTCCTCGCTTATTTCCTTATAGTTGGTAGCTACCTGCCGCTGTTCTTCCATAATTAAACTCCTTAGTTTAGATTACGCGAATATATTATAATCGCCGCGCTCGAAAAAGTCAAGAGCAGAATAATCGTTGCACCTATAACTTTTGCGCGCCTTTATACCGTCTTTTTTAAATAATCTATGATAAAGCCCTGTATGTCGCCGTCCATTACAGCCTGCACGTTGGTGTTTTCGTAACCCGTGCGGTGGTCTTTGACGAGCGTGTACGGGCAGAACACGTAGGAGCGTATCTGGCTGCCCCACTCTATCTTTTTAATTTCGCCCTTAATCTCGGCGTCGGCCGCTTCCCTGTCGGCAATCTGCCTCTCGATGAGCTTTGCGCGCAGATATTGGAAAGCCATTTCCTTGTTCTGGAGCTGGCTTCTCTCGTTCTGGCAGGTGACGACTATGCCCGTGGGAAAATGGGTTATGCGGATTGCCGTTTCGGTCTTGTTTACCTTTTGGCCGCCCGCGCCGGACGAACGGTAGACGTCTATTCTTATGTCCTCGTCCTTAATCTCTATTTCGCCCTCGTCGTCCACCTCGGGCATTACCTCGAGCGAGGCGAACGAGGTGTGGCGGCGCTTGTTGGCGTCGAAAGGAGATATGCGGACTAACCTGTGCACGCCCTTTTCGGCCTTTAAAAAGCCGTATGCGTTTTCGCCCTCTACGCGGAAAGAAACGGACTTTATGCCCGCCTCGTCGCCGTTTTCCAAGTCTAATTCCGTTACCTTAAAGCCCACCTTTTCGCAGTAACGCTGGTACATTCTGTACAGCATCTGCGTCCAATCGCAGGCCTCGGTGCCGCCCGCACCCGCATGGAGGTTGAGTATGGCGTTGTTAGCGTCGTACTTGCCCTTTAAAAGTGCGCGTATGCGCATCTGTTCGATGTCGTCCCCGGCAGTGGAAATCATTTGTTCAAGCTCGGGAATAAGGCTCTCGTCCTCCGCCTCCTCGATGAGGTCGACGAATGCGAACGCGTCGTTTACGGCGCTCTCGCCCTTGCCGTACACCGCAAGCTTGTTTTCGATTACGGAAATATCGCGCCCGACGCGCTTGGACTTTTCAAGGTCCTGCCATACCTCGGGCTTTTCCTGCTCGGCTTTAAGAGCCTCCAGCTTGCCGCCGAGGTTGTCTATGTCGAGCGCGTATTTTGCCTCCGCCAACGTATCGGAGAGGGCCTTTAATCTCAATCTGTAATCGTCTGCTTTAAACATA
>CAZELQ010000079.1:0-4346 GCA_964513195.1 uncultured Clostridia bacterium
TTTTCGGGCATATTCGGAATTACGGCGTAAGGCCTTGCGTTTTTGTATGAGGCGTGATATTATATATAAGGAAAAGGAGGCGTAATATGTGTGATTTGATAGATTTGATAGAGTCGCGGAGGAGCGTTAAAAAATATAAAAGCGACCCCGTTCCGCAGGAGCTGATACAAAAGGTGGTTGAGGCGGGTACCTATGCCCCGACGGGTATGAACAGGCAATCGCCCGTAATCGTCGCCGTCACCGACAAGGCGGTGAGGGACAGGCTTGCCGCCGCCAACGCCGAAATAGGCGGTTTCGGAGCGGGGGTAGACCCCTTTTATAACGCTCCCGCCGTCTTAATCGTTTTGGCGGATGCGTCGGTGGGAACGGCCGTTTACGACGGCTCGCTGGTAATGCAGAACCTTATGCTTGCGGCGCACGCTTTGGGATTGGGAAGCTGCTGGATTCACCGCGCGAGGGAAGAGTTTGAAATGCCCGAATGGAAGAATTGGCTTAAATCCATAGGCGTAGAGGGCGATTATATCGGCATAGGCCACTGTATTCTCGGCTATACGCAGGGCGACTACCCCCAAGCCCGACCCAGAAAGGACAAGTGGGTATACTACGTAAAATAGTATATAATATGGAATAGAAGGGCCGCGCGGCGATTTTCGCCGCGCGGCTTTCCGCGCAGAGCGGAACTTCGCGCGCCTCGGCAGAATAAATAATATTATATATAATTATATTTGCATATCGGCATATTTGCAAAAGTTTTCGGCTTGTGTTACAATATTCACTGTTATGCGGAATAAAAGCGGAAGAAATACGGACGATATGCAGGTTGTGGAAAACGTAAGGCTGGACGGGGAGAGGGCGCTTTACGGAAGAGAGAACGTAATCGTGAGAGGGGTTTCGTTCGACGGCCCCGCGGACGGGGAGAGCGCGCTCAAGGAGTGCCGTAACGTCGTCGTCGAGGACTGCTTTTGCAATCTGCGCTACCCTTTCTGGCACGACCGCGGTCTGAAAATATCGGGCACGGAGATGACCGGACTCTGCCGCGCCGCTATATGGTATTCCGAGGACGCTGAGATTAAAAATTCCAAGCTTTACGGCATAAAGGCGTTAAGGGAATGCGCGCGCGTAAAACTGATTGACTGCGACATATCGTCGCCCGAATTCGGTTGGTCGACAAAAAAAATAGATATGACCGACTGCCGCGCGGTCAGCGAATATTTTATGCTGCGCGCGTCGGATTTGAAATTCAAAGGCGTGAATTTCAGCGGCAAGTACTCCTTTCAATACGTGGAGAACGCGGTATTGGAGGACTGCGAATTCGACACGAAGGACGCGTTCTGGCATTCTAAAAACGTAACGGTGAGAAATTCGGCCGTAAAGGGCGAATACCTCGGCTGGTACTCCGAAAATCTCACCTTCGAAAACTGCACGATAGAGGGCACGCAGCCGCTGTGCTACTGCATTGGGCTTAAGCTCATAAACTGCAAATTGTCAAACGCCGACTTGTGCTTCGAAAAAAGCGAGGTCACTGCGCGGATTACCACGCCCGTCATAAGCATAAAAAATCCATACGGCGGCACGATAACCCTTCCGGCGGTGGGCGAGGTTATACGCGACGACCCGAATTCAAAGGCGAAAATTATAATTCTTTGACAATTTCCCGATTATAATTGTATAATGGTTAGGGCAAAGTTATTAAAGAAGTTTAGGAGAAGATAATGAAGATATGTGTTTTCGGCGCGGCAAGCGCACACATTGACGATAAATATATAGAGGCCGTGGAGGAGCTTGGCGAAAAGATGGCGCGCCGCGGCCATTCCCTCGTTTTCGGAGCGGGCGGCACGGGTCTTATGGGGGCGGTCGCGCGCGGAGCTAAGCGCGGCGGCGGCTACGTTCACGGCGTAGTGCCCTCGTTTTTCAAGCACGACGGCGTGGAGCAGCTTTACGACGGCTGCGACGAGATGACCCTCACCGAAACCATGCGCGAACGCAAGGCCGTAATGGAGGACTTGGCCGACGCTTTTATTATAACCCCCGGCGGCGTGGGCACCTTCGAGGAGCTGTACGAGATTATAACGTTAAAACAGCTCAACCGACACGATAAAGCAATAGTATTTTTCGATATCGACGGTTACTACGAACAACTGCAAAAATTCATGCTCGTCGCGTGCGAGCGTAAATTCATAACGCCGAGCTGTCTCAAACTGTACGAAACCTTTACCGACGCGGACGAGGTGTTGGACTATCTGGAGAATTACGTTCCGAACCCGATACCGTTTAGCAGAGCGAAGCTGGGCGAATGATATGATAGGCGTAACTTTCGTGTGCCTCGGCAATATCTGCCGTTCGCCTATGGCCGAAGCGGTGTTTGCGCGTCTCGTAGAGGAAAACGGTCTTTCCCGCTCCTTTCGGGTAAATTCTTTCGGTACTTCCGACTGCGAGGAGGGCAATCCCGTGTACCCGCCCGCGCAAAAAGTTTTAAAGGAGAGGGGGTACGATTTTTCCCACAGGGCCGAGCAGATAAGCATAAAAGAGATAATAAACACCGACTACGTTTTGGTTATGGACGGTATGAACCTTGCCGACGTAACCCGAATGACGGGCGGACGGTACGCGGAAAAGATTTTTCTTTTGGGGCACTTTCTTAAAGAGCGCATAGATATCGACGACCCTTGGTATACGCGCGACTTCGAGCGGACGTACCGCGAGATATACGCCTCCTGCACGGAGCTTTTAAGCTATCTCATAGCCGAGCACGGCGGCGCGATTGTTTACGACAAAAAACACTGACAAAAAATTCGAATCGGACGCGGCAATATGCCGCGCCCGATTATTTTGTGCCCGCATTGGGTGGACTTCGTATGGTGGGATCCCTCGGCTACGCTCGGGATGACCAATACCCCGTTGGGGGGGGCGGAGGGCGCAAGTCCGCAGGGGTTACGGGTCATCCAAAGCGGTAACACAACAAAACCGCGGCCATTTTCGCCGCGCCCGATTTTCCCATTATTCCGATTATTCCGATTATTCCGTTTCGCCGTTTTCTTTGTCTTTTTTGGTCAAAAAAAACCAAACAAGTCGTTTGGTGTAATGTCCAGCCGTTTGCATAGGAATACGATTTTCTCGTAATCGAGCTGAATCGTGCCCGTTTCGTATTCGCTGTAATCGGACTGATATTTTCTCATTTCCGCGGCAAGTTGCTGCTGCGTAAGTCCCTTTTCTTTTCTCGCTCTTTTCAAGTTGTCGCCCACCATTTGCGCAATGCTCATTCCAATTTTCCCCCTATTCGGCGCAAATTTTCCGCCGCACATAAAAAAATATAGGATTTTTTATTATAGTTTTCTTGACATATAGGATTTTTTCCTATAAAATTGAAAGTGGTATAGTACAAATTTAACGAATTTGACTATCGCCAATAAAACGCACGTTATAACAAAAGCGGGCAATTTTTATTTCGGAAGTTAATATATTATATGGTCAAATGCTTTTGTTATGCGGCAAAAAATATTAAACGGGAGTTAATATAGGAGGTAAAGAATATGACAAAGTGGAAAAAGGTTGCGTCTGTCTTGCTCGCTTCGGCGGCGATAGGCGCGGGCGTGTTCGGGCTTACTGCCTGCTCATCCAAAAAGAGCGACAAAGACGAACAAATTTACGCGGTTTACAAGACCTACGTAACCTATGCGGAGAGCAACTCGCAGGACGTGTTGACCTACGAAGAGTGGCTCGATTCGATTAAGGGCGCAACGGGCGCTACGGGCGCTACGGGCGCAACCGGCGCAACCGGCAACGGAATCGCAAGTATTGAAAAGACGGGTTCGGACGGGTTAGTCGACACTTACACCATAACCTATACCAACGGCACGACAGGCACGTTTAACGTAACCAACGGCGCGGACGGTGCAACGGGTGCCGCGGGTGCCGCGGGCGCTACGGGTGCACAGGGCGAGGCCGGCACGAACGGCACGAACGGCGTAACCCCTCAACTCAAATACGAGGAAGGCGTGCTCAAAGTTTCCTACGACGAGGGCGAAACCTGGACGACGCTTTGCAACCACTCGGGTACGACCACAACGGCTACGGTTGAGGCTTCCTGCACGGGCGCCGGATTCACCGTGTCGACCTGCTCCGCGTGCGGACATCAGTCGTTTACGACGACGCAGCCCACGGGTCACAACTATGAGTATAGCGCAAGATCCCCCGAAGACGTCTACGTTTGCTCCGTTTGCGGCGACCAAATCGTTGCGGGCACGAGCGAGGCTTACGCTATTCAAATTTCCTCCGCAGACGACTTCTATGCAATCGAAACGAAGAATTTATCTACCGGCAATTATTTCAAACTGATGAACGATATA
>CAZELQ010000080.1:0-4324 GCA_964513195.1 uncultured Clostridia bacterium
CGCGCCATAGTAAACCAACCCGAGATACTTCTCCTGGACGAGCCGCTGGGCGCTCTCGACCTTAAAATGCGCAAGGAAATGCAGATAGAGCTAAAAAATATGCATAAGCGCCTCGGCATTACTTTCATTTACGTCACGCACGATCAGGAAGAAGCGCTTACGATGTCCGACAAGGTCGTGGTTATAAACGACGGTGAAATCCAGCAGGTAGGCACGCCCGCAGAAATATATAACGAACCTATAAATACGTTTGTCGCCGACTTTATAGGCGACAGCAACATATTCAACGCAGTGGTCGTAGGCAAGCTCAAGGTAAAATTCTGCGGCGCGACCTTCGACTGCCTTGACGACTTCGAAGTCAACACCCTCGTGGACGTGGTCGTTCGTCCCGAAGATATAAAAATCTGCGCGCCTTCGGACGGACAACTCAAGGGCACGGTCATCTCGACGGTATTCAAGGGCGTTCACTATGAAATTACCGTAGCGGTTGGTAAATTCGAAATCGTAATTCAGAGCACTTCCTCCGCCGAGGTAGGTTCGGTTATCGGTATGAGAATCGAACCCGACGGCATACACCTCATGCGTAAGGTATATACCGTGAACAAATACGACGGCGTTATAACCAAAAACAACACGGTAAAATTCGGCGACGGAGAGTTCGAATGTGACGTGACCTCGCTCTACGAAGGCTCTCACCTCGACGAAGAGGGCTACCTTATTACCGCTAAAAACGAAAAACTGGATTTGACGGACGTAAAGGTCAACGTCGAAGTCGATACGCACGACATCGAGATGAGCGACGACAAGTCCGCAGGCGGCGTCGTCGGAAACATAATCTCTATGATTTACAAGGGCGACCACTACCGCTATATCGTGAGGACGGAGGAAAATGAAGAAGATTACGTGCTCTCCTGCCCCGATTTATGGAATACGGGCGACCTCGTAAGCCTGATAATTCCCAAGGACAAAATAAGGCTCGCACTTAAAAGCGTCGAAGCGGAGGAAAAACAGAAATGAAAATCCGCTTCAAGCGCAGTCAGCTGTGTATTCCGTACGCAGTCTTTCTGATATTGTTCGTTATCGCGCCGCTGCTCGTAATAGTATACTACGCGTTCACTAACGGACAGGGCAAATTTACGGCCGACAACTTTCTGAATTTTTTTTCAAATACCAACACGATAGGCACGCTGTTATACAGCCTTTTGTTGTCTGTAACCACGACGATAATATGCCTTGTAATTGCCTACCCCACCGCATATCTTTTGGCGCGGAGCGGCTTTAAAAAGCAATACGTGCTTTTAATGCTTTTCATACTTCCCATGTGGATCAACTTCACGTTGAGAATAACCGCCCTTAAAGAGGTTTTGTCGCTCATAGAGGGAAATATATCCCTGCATCCGTTCTTAAACTCGGTTATCGGCATGACTTACGACTTTTTGCCGTTCATGATTCTGCCGCTTTACACAGCCATTCAGAAATTGGACAAGAATCTGTTGGAAGCGGCCTCCGATTTGGGCGCAAATAAATTCATCGTATTTCTTAGGGTGACGCTTCCCCTCTCCGTTCCGGGAATAATCTCGGGAATTACGATGGTTTTACTGCCGTCTATGACCAACTACGTCGTGCTCGATATGATGTATAACAGCACTTACATAATGGGCAGCCTTATAGGCAGTTACTTCAGCGCCTACGATTGGCACAACGGCTCTATGATTTCCCTTATTTTGCTTATTATAATCTTTATAGTTACGCTGGTGACCAACCGCTTCGGTGAGAAAGACGGCGATTCAAGGAGGACGATACTGTGAAAAAGGCGTTATCTTCGGCATGGTTCGCGGTTATACTATTGCTGACGTACATACCCATTTTAATCCTTGCGGTATACAGCTTCACCGACGCGACGACGGTCGGCGGAAAAATTGACGGCTTCTCGTTTGAGAATTATGCCAACCTTTTCAAAAACGAAGAGCTCCGCAATATGATCGGCGGCACGATTCTGCTCGCACTCGGCTCGGCGCTTATCGCCACCGTTCTCGCCACCTTCGGCGCGATAGGTTCATTCTATTCGAGGCGCCTTTTAAAGTCGTCGATAAACGCTACAAACCAAATACCCGTCGTCAACGCAGACGTAGTCACGGGCTTTTCACTGTGCGTTCTTTTGATTATACTGTTGCGTATACAAAAGGATTCCTTCGTGCCGCTCGTCATAGGACACGTAGTGCTCTGCGCGCCTTTCGTATACCTTTCGATTTTGCCCAAGCTCAAGCAGCTTGACAACAATTTGTACGAGGCCGCGTTGGACCTCGGCGCCACACCCGCACAGGCCCTTTTCAAGGTTGTGCTTCCCCAGCTTATTCCCGGAATACTCTCCGGCTTTATGCTTGCGGTAACCCTCTCTTTGGACGATTATTTTATTACAACCTATACCAAGCCCTCCACTTTCGACACAATCAGTACGTACGTCGTCAACGCTACCAAAGGTAGCCAGACGGAGGTAAAAACGGCGCTCTGGGCGCTGAGCACGCTTATTTTCGTAATCGTCGTAGCGGTCGTCGTGACAATGAACATAATGTCGCATAAGCGCAAGGAGAACGGCAATGAAAAGAAAGATTAAATTACTTCATACGGCCGCGATATGCGCCGCAGTCGTTTTGGGCTGCCTGTCCTTGCCGGCCTGCGCAAAAAAGAACGACGAAGTCGTTTTGCGCGTTTCAAATTGGGAGGAATATATCGACCTCGGCGATTGGGATGAGGAAGAGCTTATAGATATCGACAATCCGTTTGAACCCGAAAAAGGCGGCGTAATCGGCAAAAACAGTATGGTCGACGACTTTACCGATTGGTTCAATTCGCAAAACTACGGCTTCGACGTCAGGGTCGAATACTCAACCTTCGGCACCAACGAAGACATGTATAACAGACTCAATCTCGGCGACAAATACGACCTTGTTTGCCCCTCCGATTATATGATTATGAAACTTATAAACGAGGACAAAGTCGAAAAGTTTTCCTCCTCCTTTATGGACGAAAGCATAGAAACGAATTACTACGCCCGAAACGTTTCTCCCTATATAGACGGCATTTTTTCCGAATACGATTGGCGTGAATACGCCGCCTGCTATATGTGGGGAACGACGGGCATAATCTACAATACGTCGGTTAACGTCGACGACGTGACCACTTGGTCTATTCTCCAGAATTCCGATTATAAGAGGCAGGTTACCATAAAGGACAACGTGCGCGACTCCTACTTTGCCGCCCTCGCCATACTCAATGCGGACGAGCTCAAAGCTCTCGGTAACGGGGAAGACGACGGCATGCGGCGCAGCGAGCTTTTAAACAGCACAGACGCCGATACAATCGGAGCCGCGGAAGACATCTTAAAAACTATTAAAGACAATATCTATTCCTTTGAAACCGACAGCGGCAAGGCCGATATGATTACGGGCAAAGTGCTTGCCAACCTGCAGTGGTCGGGCGATGCGGTCTATATTATGGACGAGGCCGAAGACGACGGCACGGAGCTGTGGTACTCTGTACCCTACGAATGTACAAACCTTTGGTTCGACGGCTGGGTCATGCTTAAAGACGGCATAGACGGCGACGGGCGCAAAAAGACGGCAGCAGAGGCGTTTATCAACTTCCTCTCACGTCCCGACAACGCTATAAGGAATATGTATTACATAGGTTACACTTCCTCCATCGCCGGCGATATGGTGTTCGACTACCTCGACTGGAACTACGGCGCCGATGAGGACGCCGAAAGCATCGAATACGACGTAAGCTACTTCTTCGGCGACGGGCACGTTATATACGCCGACGCGGCCGACTTCGAGATAGACGGAGACGGCACGATAAACCGCGGCCGACAGCTGTTTGCCCAATACCCGCCCGAAAACGTAACCGACCGAAGCGTGGTAATGCTCGATTTCGGCGATAAACTGAGCGACATAAACCAAATGTGGATTAACGTGCGTTGTCTTGACGTAAAGGACTTCGACCCCGCCGTCGTCTGGTCGATAGTCGCCGTCGTCATAGTTTGCGCGGCCGCACTCGTCTTGTATAAATTCCGTTACAGAATTTTCGAAAGGCGCGGCAGAAGAGATAAAAAAGACGATTAAATTCATGGGAAAGCTCCGTACTTATAAAGCCCGGAGCTTTCCTAATTTGTACGCAAAAATTCTTAAAAAAGGTTGCTTTTTAAACGCGGTTATTGTATTATTATATAGCTTTGAAATTTCGGTTCCGTAGTTAAATGGATATAATAAACCCCTCCTAAGGGTTAGTTATGGGTTCGATTCCCGTCGGGACTACCAAAACCGAA
>CAZELQ010000081.1:0-4322 GCA_964513195.1 uncultured Clostridia bacterium
GGGGTGGGAAAAGCCCCGAAAGCGTTCTGCTTTCGGGGCTTCTACATTCATTCTTAATTCTGCATTATCTATTTGTTGCCTTAATAAGGTTTTTAAGCTCCGCCATAGCGCGGCGGTTGGGCATTTTTTCCAAACGGAACTTCCAATTACCCGCCGAGGTAGAAGGCACGTTCATACGCGCGGCATTGTCGAAACGAACGACGTCCTGTACGGGCAGAACGGCTATTCTGGATTCCGTGAACAGTGCGCAAACGGCGAGAGCCTCGGCCGCGTCCGCCCTATCCACTACGGGGCGGTAGGCCTTTTCATCCATACCCTTAACCGCCGCGCGCAGCTGCTTTTTAAAGCTCTTAAACTGCTCGTCGGTCATGCCCTCCAAAAATCCGAGCGCCGTGTCGTTGTCGTGCGTGCCGGTATACGTGACCGAATTTTCCTTTATATTAGCGGGCAGATAGTCGTTTTCCGCGTCGCCGTCGAAAGCGAACATCAAAATGTTCATTCCGGGGAAGCCGCAATCCTCGCGCAGCTTTATTACGCTCTCCTCTATAACGCCCAAATCCTCGGCGATAATCTGCGTCTTTCCGAGACGGCGTTCCACCTCGTCGAAAAATTCCTTGCCGGGGCCGTCCTCCCACTCGCCGTTCACGGCGTTATGCGCGCCGGCGGGAATGGCGTAATATTTGTCGAAGCCGCGGAAATGGTCGATACGTATTACGTCGTACATCTCCTTTGCCTTGGCTATGCGGTTAATCCACCAGTCGTAGTTTTCGGCGCGGACGGCGTCCCAATTATACAGCGGGTTGCCCCACAGCTGGCCGTGCTTTGAAAAATAATCGGGGGGTACGCCGGCAACCTTGGTGGGTCTTAAATCCTCGTCGAGCTGGAACAGCTCGGGACACGCCCATATGTCCGAAGAATCATATGCGACGTACAGGGGTATATCGCCGATAATTTGCACGCCGTTGTAGTTTGCATACTTTTTCAGCTTTGCCCACTGCTGCTTGAATTCATATTGTAAAAACAGCCAAAAGCAATATTCCGAACGGTATACGGCGTTCCTGAACTCGTACACCGCGAGGTGCTCGTTGTATTTATAGGCGTCGGGGAAGTGATTGAACGTACCGCCGTAGCGCGCCTTTAACGACATAAACAGGGCATAGTCCTCGAACTCGCCGCTCTCTATGAAGTCGATAAAATGCTGGTCGCGTATATTGAAACGCGCGTATGCGCGGCGCAAAAGCGCGTAACGCTTTTCGTATAGCTCCGCATAGTCGACGTCGCCCGCGGGCATCTTAGCGCTCTCCAGCTCCTCCTCGTCCAAAAGCCCCTGCCTTTTCAGCTCCTCGACGTCGATGAAATAGGGGTTGCCCGAGGTACAGCATACCGATTGGTAGGGCGAATCGCCGAACCCCGTCTGCTGTATGGGCAAAATCTGCCAATACTTTACGCCCGCCCTCTTTAAAAGGTCGACAAAGTCGTACGCCTCTTTCCCGAGCGAGCCTATTCCGTATTCGTTGGGTAGCGAGGAAATGTGGCAGAGTACGCCGGCTCCTCTTTTTAATTCATTTTCAGCCATAATTTTCACCGGTTTTTTATTTAATGCACGCGGACAAAACGCGCGATTCACGAAAGAATTTTCTTAATACGCCTTACCGCCTCTTCGGTGGTCTCCTCGCTGCCGAACGCGGTCAAGCGGAAGAAGCCCTCGCCGTTCTTGCCGAAGCCTGCGCCGGGGGTGCCGACCACCTGTGCCTCGGAAAGAAGCCTGTCGAAGAACTGCCAGCTTCCCATACCGTCGGGGCAACGCAGCCAAACGTAGGGCGAATTTTTGCCGCCCGTATACCACACGCCGAGCCCGTCCAAACAGTCCGTTATTCTTGCCGCGTTACGCCGGTATACGGCTATATTGGCCTTAATCTGCCTTAATCCCTCTTCGGTAAACACCGCGGCAGCGCCTCTCTGAATTATGTAGGACACGCCGTTAAATTTGGTAGCCTGACGTCTGAACCAAAGCTTGTTTGCCGAAAAGCCGTCTCTTGCGAGGGCGTGGGGAATTACCGTATAGCCGCAGCGCGTTCCGGTAAAGCCCGCCGTCTTGGAGAGCGAACAGAACTCTATCGCGCAGTCCTTTGCGCCCTCGGCCAAGTATATGGAGCGCGCGGGTCCCTCTTCGGAGATAAAGCTCTCGTACGCCGCGTCGTATAAGATAACCGCGCCCTTTTCGTGTGCGTATTTCACCCACTCCCCGAGCTGGCTGACGGTGTATGCCGCGCCCGTTGGGTTGTTGGGCGAGCAGATATAGATAACGTCCGCGTCCACGCCGTAATCGGGCATGGGTAAAAAGCCGTTTTCCTTGGTCGCGTCGGCAAATACCACCTTGCGCCCCGCCATAACGTTGGTGTCGACGTATACGGGGTATACGGGGTCGGGCACGAGCACGGTGTTGTTCTTTGCGAATATGTCTAAAATATTGCCCAAATCGCTCTTTGCGCCGTCGGAGACGAAGATTTCCGATAGCTCGAGCTCCACGCCCATCTTCTTATAGTAGCCCCTTATCGGCTCTCTTAGGAACTCGTAGCCCTCGTAGGGGCCGTAGCCCATAAAGCTCTCCTTCTCGGCCATTTCGTCGGTAGCTTTGTGGAGCGCCTCTATGACGGCGGGGGCGAGGGGCAGCGTAACGTCGCCGATACCCAGCTTTAAAATCTTCTCTCCGGGGTGCGCGGCGGCGTATTTGCCCGCCCTTTCCGCGACCTCGGCAAACAGATAGTTCTGTGCAATATTGTTGAAATTGGAATTGAAATTCATATAATTTCCCGCTTTGCCCCGCAATATTTAATATACGGTTTATTTCTGGCTGTATTTCACCGACGCCTTTATAAATTCTCTGAAAATGGGGTGCGCCGACTGCGGACGCGACTTGAATTCGGGGTGGAACTGCACTCCTATATAGAAACCGCAGGAGGGTATTTCGACTGCCTCTACCAGCCGTCCGTCGGGCGAAACGCCCGCAATCTTCATACCCGCTCTCTCAATCTCCTCGCGGTAGTCGTTGTTGAATTCGTATCTGTGGCGGTGGCGTTCGGAAATCCGTTCCATACCGTAGCTTGCTTTCATTATATCGCCGAGCACGAGACAGGGGTATGCGCCCAAACGCATCGTGCCGCCCATCTTTACTCCGTGCTGGTCGGGCATAAGGTCGATTACCGGATGCTTGGAGTTGGGATTGAACTCCGAGGAGTGCGCGTCCTTATAGCCAAGAACGTTACGCGCGTACTCTATGACGGCAGTCTGCATGCCGAGGCATATGCCGAAGTAGGGCACGTCGTTCTCCCTTGCGTACTGCGCGCACAGGAGCATACCCTCTACCCCGCGCGAACCGAAGCCGCCGGGCACTATTATGCCGTCGGCGTCCCCGAGCATTTCACGATAGTTTTCTTTGGTCATGGGCTCGGTGTCCACCCACTTTATTTCTACCTTTGCGCCGTTTTCGTACCCCGCGTGGGCGAGGGCTTCGGCAACCGAAAGATAGGCGTCGTGCAGCTGGACGTACTTTCCGCACAGCGCTATTTTTACCGTCTTGTCTCTCGCCTCTATGCGCTGAAGCATCTTGTTCCACTCCGCGAGGTCGATTACGCGGGGGTCCAATTTAAGGCGCTTGCACACAATCTCCGAGAAGTTGCTCTCCTCGAGCATGATAGGACACTGATAGAGCACGGGCATAGTCAGGTTTTCTATGCAACATTCGGGCTCCACGTTGCAGAACATCGCAATCTTGTCGCGGACTTCCTTGGGCATGGGCGCGTCTACTCTGGGAATAATTATGTCGGGATTGATTCCCATACCCTGCAACTCCTTTACCGAGTGCTGGGTGGGCTTTGACTTGAACTCCTCCGAGCCCGAGATATAGGGTACGAGCGTTACGTGAATAAAGCAACAGTTGTCGCGTCCGACTTCGCGCGCGACCTGCCTTATAGCCTCGATGAAGGGTTGGCTCTCGATATCGCCTATCGTGCCGCCGATTTCGGTTATTACCACGTCCGCGCCGGTGGTCTTGCCCACGTTGTATATAAACGACTTTATCTCGTTGGTTATGTGCGGAATAATCTGCACCGTCTGCCCGAGATATTCGCCGTTTCTCTCCTTGTTCAGAACGTTCCAATATACCTTACCCGTGGTAAGGTTGGAGTACTTGTTCAGGTTTTCGTCGATGAACCGCTCGTAGTGGCCGAGGTCGAGGTCGGTTTCCGCGCCGTCGTCGGTGACGAACACCTCGCCGTGCTGATAGGGGCTCATCGTTCCGGGGTCGATGTTGATATAGGGGT
>CAZELQ010000082.1:0-4249 GCA_964513195.1 uncultured Clostridia bacterium
GTTCCGCGCGAACGGTGACCGTAGCAACGGTTGCCCTTACCGTTGCGGAGAAAAGCTCCGTGAAGCGTAGCGTAACGGTGAGGAAGGATTGGGAATTTTGACCTTATTACACATCCCTCATTCGTCACCTGCGGTGCCACCTTCCCCCTTTATTAAGGGGGAAGGCAAGGGTATGCGGTAGGATTATTTTAAAAACAAAATCAGAGGAATTATATTTAAATGCGATTCAAACACGCTTTCCACGTTCTCGTGGACAATTTCGGAACGACTTATAAATTGTTGTTATACCGCCTCGTCGTTGCCCTTATCGGGGTGGCTTTGGCTTGCGCGGTTATTATTCCCACTCTGAACGCCCTGTTCAGTACCACCCAATTCGAGCAACTGAAAGAGAGCTTTTCCGCCCTCTGGGAGGACATCAAGCACTTCAACGCGGAAGAGCTGCGGGCAAAATTCGAAAGCTTTTCGTCGTCCTGGACGGAATTCAAGGGTATGATTGCCGACAAAAATTGGCTGGTCGCGATTGCGGTTTGCGCGCTGTGCGTCGTGTACGTTATACAACGCTTTTTGGTCGGCATCGGCAACTACACCGTGGGCGCGCTCGTCAACGACAAAATGACCCTGCACGCCTCCTCGCCGTTCGTTTCCACCCTCATCAAGAATTTGGGCAAGGCGAGCCTTTACAGCATTATCTACGCGCCTTTGGCGTTCGCATACGACGTCGTGGGCGGCGTCGTAATCTGGCTGGTAGTATTTATGGCGCTGCAATTCGTACACTCGTGGCTGTTCCGCATTTTCCTTACGGCGGTAATAATAGTCTTTTTGTACTCCCTCAAATTTACGCTGACCGTCGAATGGCTTCCCTCGCTTATTCACGGAAAGCTCAACAACAGGCAGGCTATAGCGTACACGCTTAACAAGAAGAACAAGAAATTTGCAGGCACGCTTTCAACCGCCGTCGTGCTCATTCTTATAATTTTCGCACTCAACGTCGCGGCCGCCCTGTTCACGCTCGGCGCAGGACTTTTGATAACCATTCCCGCAAGCCAGCTTATACTCACCTCCTATGAGTTCGTAAATTACTTCGACGCGACCAAGCAGAAGTACTTTGTGGACGAATATACCATAATCGGACCCAAGAAAGAAACCCCCGTCACCCGCGAAGAATTCTTCCGCGGCGAGGAATAAAACCAAAAAATATAAATTTAGTGTATAAAAAAACGTCTTCCCCCCTTTACAAAGGGGGGATTTTTTTATATAATTATAAGGACGGGGGAATTCGTCATAATATTTTATCACACCAATAAAATTGAGTGAGAGAAAAATTAAAGGAGTGAAAATGACATATCAAGAGGCATACGAGAGCTGGCTTTCAGACCAGAGGTTGAACGACGAAGCGAAAGCGGAGCTTAACGCTATAAAGGACAACAACGAAGAAATAGAATACAGTTTCGGCGCGGAGCTGGAGTTCGGTACGGCCGGCATGCGCGGCATTATAGGTTACGGCACGAACAAGATGAACGTTTACACCGTTTCCCGCGCGACGCAGGGTTTAAGCGAATTTATCAAGGGGCTTGGGCAGGAAGCCATGTCAAAGGGCGTGGTTATCTCCTACGATACCCGTCTTAAGAGCGACGTGTTTGCAAGAACGGCGGCCGAAGTGCTTGCCGCCAACAACATCAGAGCCTACCTTTTCGGCGACGTCCATCCCGTGCCTATGCTCTCCTATGCGGTGCGCGCTCTGGGTACGGTTGCGGGCATAATGATTACCGCGAGCCACAATCCCAAGCAATACAACGGCTATAAGGTTTACGGCGCGGACGGCGCGCAGATGAGCCCCGAAGACACGAAGATAGTCGTTGACAGCATACAGAAAATCACCGACTACCTCGGCGCGCCTACCCCTACCGCCGAGCAAGTTAAAAAGTACATATCGCCCGTACCTGCAAAGGTGGACAAGAAATATTACAAGGAGCTGCAGAAGCTTACCCTCTCCAAAAAAGCGGTAAAGGCCTGCGGCAAAAATCTTAAACTCGTTTATACGCCCGTGCACGGCTCAGGCTACGTGCCCGTAACGACCATCTTAAATAAAATAGGTATACACGCAGAAGTCGTCAAGGAGCAGATTTGCAAGGACACCGACTTCTCCACCGTTCAGGTACCCAACCCCGAATTCAAGGAAACGCTGTCCATGGGTATCGCTCTCGCCGAAAAAATCGGCGCAACCGTCGTATTCGGCACCGACCCCGACAGCGACCGTCTCGGCGTTGCCGTAAAGAACGACAAGGGTGAGTTCGAGGCGCTCTCCGGAAATCAGGTGGGCATACTACTCCTCGATTACATACTTACAAGGCTCAAAGAGGACAAAGCTCTGCCCAAGAACGCGGCTGTAGTCAAGTCGTTCGTCTCCACGGGCATGGCGAAGCCCATATGCCAGAATTTCGGCGTAGAGCTGTTTGAAACGCCCGTCGGCTTCAAATTTATCGGCGAAAAGATAAAGCTGTGGGAAAAAGACAAGTCGCACGAATTCGTATTCGGCTTCGAAGAGAGCTGCGGCTATCTGCGCGGCACCCACGCGCGCGACAAGGACGCCGTCGTCGCCTCCATGCTTTGCGCCGAGATGGTTTGCTACTACACCTATAAGGGCACTACGGTATTCGATAGGCTCAACGACATATACAAGGCGTACGGCTACGTGCTCGACTGCAACGTTTCAATTCAGTACAAGGGACTGAACGCGATGAAAGAGATGAACGCCGTCGTAGACGCGCTGAAGAGCGAGCCCGTGTCAAAGTTCGACATATACGAGGTGGCCACCTTCCGCGATTATTCCAAGAACGTAAAGACCGATTTGGCGACGGGCGAAAAGAGCGAGATTGGCTCCCCCCTCTGCAACTGCGTTTACTACGAGCTGAAGAACGGCAGCTTCGTGTGCGTGCGTCCTTCGGGCACGGAGCCAAAGCTGAAAATTTACTATTCGGTAAAGGCCAACAACAAGGCCGACGCCGAGGAAGCGCTCGTAAAGCTTCAGGCGGCCGTAAAGGAACTTCTGGAAAAAATCAACAACAAATAATTAAAAAAATTATCGGCGCGAACAACGTTCGCGCCGTTTTTTTATTGCGCCGCTTTGGTAAGCTTGAAGGCGCCCGACGTGGTTTCTACCGTTACGGGCTTCCCGCCTCCGTTTATTCTGTACATATTGTTTATCGCGGGAGTGACTTCGAAGTCGCTCCGATTATTTATTATTTGCGGAAAAACACTTTTTCAAGAGCCTTCCGGCCGGCTCTGCCATCCCGTCGTCCGAGGCTGCAAGAAATTTCAGAGCATATTCGATAAGTTTTACGTATTCTTGCTTGAGCATATAACCGTTTATATTGAATGCGGCGTTCATCTCTACTCCGCCGCCGCGGCCGGCGTATGTATCTATGGGGAAGTGGAATTGCAGGTCGGCAATATCGCGCTTAACAGTGTGCGGGCTCACCTCCAGCTCCGCCGATATTCTGCTCACGGTCGTTCGGCCACCTCTAAGCAATAAGTTTATCAATTCGATTTGTCTGTCGTACTTTTTCCCCATTTTTCCTGCTCCAAAACCGAGAATACAAAAAAAAGGTGCCATACGTTTGAGATATTTTATAAGTAGTGCTTTTTCGACAAAAGAACAAAAAATGCGTCCTCCGCATATCGGCGGAGGACGCATCATTACGTTTTTCGGGACGCATCGTCCTGTTATTATTTACTGAATAACCATAAGGACCTATCGTCATTTACGGAAGACTGCTCTGCTTTTTTTCCGTCTTTTGCGGCCACGAACTTTTTATAGTTCGAAGCTCCGGTGAATATTCTATAGCCGCCGCCGTCCCTTACAATCTTAAACTTCTGCGCGGGCGTATCGTTGCGGGGGTAGATTATCAGCGGTGTGCCGTCCGCACCGTTGCAGCCCCTGACGTCAAGGCAATGCCCCTCGTCGGAAGCCGAGGTCAATCTCCAAGTGCCGTCGTTATTTTGCGACAATATGAACTTTTGGTTATTGGCTCCGCTCTCCTCTTCGAGCGCGGCCGTCCCCGTATTGCCGCTCATTACCGCCGTGAGATATAAGTCGGAACAGCTTATCTCATACGTACCGGAAGTCAGCTTATCGTTTTTTAAAATTTCATCTGCTAATGACATTGTATGTCTCCTTTAATATTTTGTGAAGCCCGCCTCCGAGAGAGCGCCGTCGAAAAGAGACCTCAGGTTATAAAGACCTACCGCG
>CAZELQ010000083.1:0-4182 GCA_964513195.1 uncultured Clostridia bacterium
GAGCGGAGGGCGTAAGCCCCACCGCAGGGGTCACGGGTCATCCCGAGCGTAGCCGTAAGGAGCGAAGCGACGGAATAGCGATTGTTCCGCAGGCAATCGCGTCAGGATCCCACGAACGAAGTCCGTTATAACCGGTCATCCTGAGCGGAGGGCGTAAGCCCCACCGCAGGGGTCACGGGTCATCCCGAGCGTAGCCGAGGGATCCCAAATTACGAAGTCCGTTATAACCGGTCATCCTGAGGAGTGATAGCGACGTGAGGATCCCAAATTACGCAGTCCGCAACGCTTCAACTTAAAGCAACTAACAAGGGCGTTCCCGAACGGGAACGCCCTTGTTTCAACCCCTTTTAAATCAGTGGCTGTATCTGTCGTTTTTCACGTTGTCGATGGAGAGCTTGGCTTTCTCGGCAATGTTTTCGGCAGTAAAGCCGAAGTATTCGAACAATTCTTTTGCGGGTCCCGAAACGCCGAAGCCGGTCATCGTCACAAGCTCGCCGTAGTCGCGGCAGTACTTGTACCAGGCGAAGTGGCTCGCCGCCTCGACGCAAACCCTCGCCTTGACGGCCTTGGGTATAACGCCGTCCTTGTATTCCTCGCTCTGCGCGTCGAAAATCTCCATGCAGGGAAGGGAAACGACCCTCGCCTTTATTTCCTCTGCGGCAAGAAGCTTCTGCGCTTCCATACATTGCTCGATTTCGCTGCCCGTGCCTATAATAAGAACGTCGGGAGTGCCCTCGCAGTCGGAGAGCACGTAGCCGCCCTTCAGCGCCGCCTCGCCCGAATTTTCGTATATGGGCAGATTCTGCCTCGTTTCGACTATTACGGTGGGCTTATCGGAGGAGAACGCGGTCACGAACGCCGCCGCGGTTTCCTTGCCGTCACAGGGGCGGAATACGTTTACGTTCGGAATGGAGCGCAGCATAATAAGCTGTTCCATGGGCTGGTGCGTGGGGCCGTCCTCGCCTACGCCGATAGAGTCGTGGGTCATAACGTATACGACGGGCAACTTCATAAGTCCGCTCATTCTCACGCCGGGCTTCATATAGTCGGCAAATGAGAAGAAAGTGGAGCACACCGCCCTAAGACCGCCGTGTAACTGAATACCGTTGCATATAGCGCTCATCGCGTGTTCGCGTATGCCGAAATGAATATTGCAGCCCTCCCTATGCTCGGGCGAGAAGTATGCGCTTCCCTTAATCTCCGTCTTGGTGGAGGGAGCAAGGTCGGCCGAACCGCTCATAATGTTGGGCGAAACCTTGGCAATCTGGTTTAAAATCTTGCCGCCGCAGCTGCGGGTCGCTTCTGGCTTGTCGAAGTCGTACAGCCCCTCGATAGAGGAGAAATCGGCGTCGACCTCGCCCATAAATTGCTTATATTGCGCGGCGAGCAGAGGATAGGCCTGTTCGTACTTGGCAAACAGCGCTTTCCACTCTTCCTCGGCGCGGCACTTTTCCTCGGCAATGGCAAGGCAGTGTTCCTTTACGTCCGCGGGCGCCTCGAAGGGAGCCTGAGTCCACTTGAGATTCTCCCTGAGCTTCAAAACGTTTTCCTCGCCGAGAGGCGCACCGTGGCAGGCGGCGCTACCTGCAAGGGGAGAGCCGTAGCCGATTTGCGTCTTACAAATTATAACGGAGGGTCTGGTCAAATCGCTCTTGGCGCGCTCTATCGCAACCTTTAAAGCGCCGAGGTTGTTTGCGTTGTCCACGCGTATAACCTGCCAGCCCTGAGCCATAAAGCGCGTCGCGGCGTCCTCGCTGAAGGTCGTTTTCATATTGCCTTCGATTGTTACGTCGTTGTTATCATATAAAAGAATCAGCTTGCCCAGCTTCTGTGTGCCGGCAAAGGAGCAAGCCTCGTAGCCGATGCCCTCTTCGAGACAGCCGTCGCCCGTAAGTACGTACGTATAGTGGTCGACTATGTTGTAGTCGGGCCTGTTGAACAGCGCCGCAAGATGCGCCTCCGCAACGGCAAAGCCCACCGCGTTTGCCAGACCCTGACCCAAGGGGCCGGTTGAGGTCTCAACGCCCTCCGTTCTCCCGTATTCGGGGTGGCCGGGGGTAATGGAACCGAGCTGGCGGAAGTTCTCCAAATCCTCTTTTTTGACGTTATAGCCAAACAGGTGGAGGAGTGAGTACAAGAGCATGGAGCCGTGGCCCGCCGAGAGGATGAACCTATCGCGGTTGTCCCATTCGGGGTTTTTGTAGCTGAACGAAAGAAAATCGGCAAAAAGCTCGTAGCCTATGGGCGCCGCGCCCAAGCAAATGCCGGGATGACCCGACTTGGCTTTCTCAATGGCTTCTGCCGAAAGTACTCTGATTGTGTCAACGCTTTTCTGCTGTACGGACATAATTTTTCTCCTTATGTTTAGCGGCGTGCGGTTTTGCCGCCGCAGCCTTTATTTTTCGATAAATTGTTTTAAAGGGCGAGTGTTTAAGAAAGGGTATTTCTCAACCATAGAGTAGAGCTTCGCGGCCATAATTTTCGTGCCGCCCACGCTCATGCTCGCAAAGTTTACGGGCAACACGGGGTCGTGTACGCTCTGCCTTATAAGCAACCAGCCGTCGCCGTTCTCCTTGTCGAAGCTTATTCTCGCGCCCTCGTAGTCGTTTTCGGACAGGGTCGCGCCCTTTTCCATATTCATAAAGAATTTTATCTCGTCTATGACCCTTTCGCCCTCGAGCTTGAAGTCCTTTGAACGGGGTGTAAACGACAGCCGCACTTCGCCTTCCTCGGCGGGCAGCTCCAAGTCGTCAATAAGGTCGGCGAGCGCCGCGCCCTTTTCGGCTTGCAGCGCATATGCTACGAGCAGCTTGCACACAAGGTACGCGCCGTCGTCCATAAAGTAGTTTTCCTCGAACGCGGCGTGCCCGCTCGTCTCTATCGCAAGGGGACAGCGTTCACCCTCGGCGTTGCGCCTGATCGCCTCGTCTATTACGTTGCGGTAGCCGCGCTTAAACCTTACGTGTTTTCCGCCGCGTTTTTCGATAAATTCGGTAAGTCCGTCGCCCGTCACGCTGTCGGTGACTATGGTTGCGGGACCGTCCTTTAAAACGAGAGCGGAAGTAAGAGCTATGAGGCTGTCTCTGTTAATAACCTTGCCGCTGATATCTACGATTGCCGCCCTGTCTACGTCGGTATCGAAAATCACGCCGAGCTCGGCGTGCGTGTTTACGACCGCGTCGGCAATGCATTTAACCGCTTCGGGATTTTCGGGGTTGGGTTCGTGATTGGGAAAATTGCCGTCGGGGTGCAGGTTTATGCTGCCGTCGGTTATGGCGCCGAGCGGCTGTAACACCTTTTTTGCGAAAAAGCCGCCCACGCCGTTGCTCGCGTCCACTATAATTCTCTTTCCGAACAGCGGCGCCGTCTGGTTGGCGCCCGCCCTGACTACCGATACGAGCTTTTTGCAGTATAGGTCGAGGTAGCTTCTCTCTTCGACGCTTCCCTCGCCGTCGGGCAGACCCTCGCCCCTTTCGGCCATAGAGAGGATTTCGGAGATGTCGTCCGCCGAAAGCCCGCCGTCGGGCGTGAAAAATTTTAGCCCGTTTCTGTCAAAGGGCAGGTGGGAGGCGGTTATCATAACGGAGCCGTCCAAATCCCAGCCGCTCTCGGCCAAAACGGCGAACATGGCGGGGGTGGTGGTCATACCGCAGTAAATTATGCGGCAGCCGCAGCCGACGGCGACCTGTTCCACCGCAGCCCGGATAACCTCGCAGGAAATACGCACGTCGTTGCCGAGCGCGACCGTCACCGTCTGCTTGCCGCATCTTACGGCCAGCCATTTCAGAAACGCGCGCGCGATATCGCAAACCGCCTCGCCGGTAAGCGTTACGTCGCTCTTCGCAGTCTTAACCGCGATTCCGCGAATATCGCTTCCGCTCTTCAAAGCCGAATAATTTTTGGTCTTCATATTTGGTATTATACAATATATCGTGTTTAATTACAAGCGTTTGCACAAACTTCGCTTTAAATTTTCTTGACCGCGCCAATCAAAAAAACACCGCCAAATACTTTATTTTTGCCGAGTATTATGGTATAATAACCCGGAATAAAAACCAAACCGTAAAATTGTTATTTAAAAAACTTAACGTAGCAAGCAAAACCGCGCTTTTGCGCAGCGCGACCACATTTGCGCATACCTGCGCCTCGGCGGAGGGAATGCCCGCGATTATATAATTACGA
>CAZELQ010000084.1:0-4181 GCA_964513195.1 uncultured Clostridia bacterium
CGCCACACTCCTTTCTTCAATCACTATCGTCCGCAGTTCTTCTTCAGAACTACCGACGTTACCGGTTCTATCGACCTTCCCGCAGGCACCGAAATGGTTATGCCCGGCGACCACGTAACTATCACCGTAGAGCTTATCAAGCCCGTTGCGGTGGAGGAAAAGCTTAAATTTGCTATCCGCGAAGGCGGCAGAACGGTTGGTTCCGGCGTTATCGCAAAGGTTCTCAACTGATTTAAACGGTAAAATAAAGCGGTGCGGAAGCACCGCTTTTTTATATCGCAATCTTAACGGCTCCGCAGCCAAGCTGCGGAGCCGTTAACTTTTTACTTATTATTAAAATATTCGCAATCGTTTTTCAAAGTACAGTTTTCGCAGTCGGGCTTTCGGGATTTGCAAACCCGCCGCCCGTGGTAGATAAGCCAATGGTGGGCTTTGGACCAGTCGCTCTTGGGTATTGCCGCTTTCAGCTGTTCCTCGGTCTTGAAAGGGTTAGCCGCGTGGGCCAGCCCCAATCTGTTGGAAACGCGGAAAACGTGGGTGTCCACGGCAATAGCGTCTCCGCCGAACGCCACCGACCAAACGACGTTCGCAGTCTTTTGCCCGACTCCCGCAAGCGTTCTCAAATCGTCGTAATTTTCAGGCACTTCGCCTCCGAATTTGTCGACTATATCGCGTGAAGCGGACAGTATGTGCGCCGCCTTGTTGTGATAAAACCCGCAGGGGAAGATGTATTTTTCCAGCTCGTCTTGGGTTAAAAGGAGCATAGTTTGGGGTGTGGAGTGCTCCTTAAACAGTTCCGCGGTTACCTTGTTGACCCGCTCGTCAGTGCATTGAGCGGACAGTATTACCGCAACCAACAGCTCGTACGGCGAACCGAATTTAAGTGCGGGGCGCGCGTCGGGGTACAGTCTTGCAAGCTCGCCCAATATGGCGTTTGTTTTGTCCATAACCCTATTTTACCACGGCGCCGCGCGTTTTTCAAGTTAAAAACCCTTGATTATAAACCGTCCTCCCCGCGTATCTATCTTCATATAGCCGTAAAAGGCGGAATATCTCGCCTTGTTTATCAAACTCTTGGCGCGGCCGGCGCTGCCCGACGGGATTTTCAGTGACAGTCCGCACCCCACGTTCGCCTCCTTCGGCGTGTTAATAATGGACGCCGGCAACTTCATCGCTTTCATCTTTAAATAGCAATCCATCGCCTGAGAGCGCGAGCGAAAGATTGCAAGCAGTTCATACATATTGGTTTTTCCTTCGTAATAATATATATTATATATTATGTATTTTCGAATTTTCGGGTGAAGGGGGAAAACTATGATTTATTTCGACAACGCGGCGACGGGCGGCTTTAAGCCCGACGGCGTAATAAACGCGACGGCCGCCGCCTTAAAGGCGTGCGCTAATCCCGGAAGAAGCGGGCACAAGCTGTCTCTTGCGTGTGCCGAAAGGGTGTATTCGGTGCGCAATATGTTGTCACAATTTTTCGGCGCGCCCTCGGCGGAGCGCGTAATTTTCACCAAGAATTGCACGGAGGCGCTAAATATCGCCATTTTCGGCGTTCTCGGCGCGGGCGACAAGGTTGTCAGCACGGTCGCCGAGCACAATTCGGTTCTCCGACCTCTGCACGCCCTGTCTAAGAGGGGAGTAAAGGTTGAGCTCGTTCCCCTAAACAAGCGCGGCGATATCGATATCGGCGCGTTGGCGGCCGCGGCGATAGGCGCTAAGGCGGTCATAATCACGCTCTCATCCAACGTGACGGGTACAACGCCGGACGTATCGGTTGTCAAAAAGCTTATACCTGCGGAAGCTCTGCTAATCTGCGACGGCGCGCAGGCGTGCGGACATATAAAAATAGACCTGGCCGCGCAGGGTATAGACGCCCTTGCCGTTGCGGGACACAAGGGTATGCTGGGAATACAGGGCAGCGGTGCGCTCGTATTTTCCGAACGCTTCAACCCCTTACCGCTCCTTTACGGCGGCACGGGCAGCGAGAGCAACAACCTCGATATGCCCGCATTTTACCCCGACTCTCTGGAGAGCGGCACGCTTTCATACCCCGCGATTGTGTCCTTGGGAGAGGGCACGCTCTATCTGAAAAGCCACTTCTATGAAAATCGGGACCGCCTAATATATCTGACCGATTTACTCTCCGGCGGGCTGGAGGAAATCGGCGGGGTCCGCATATATTCCCGCCCCAATGATTGCGGCATAGTCGCCTTTGCTCTGGAAAATATGCAGTCCGAAATAGCCGCCCACAGACTCTCCGACGAGTTTTCGGTGTGCGTCCGCGGCGGACTTCATTGCGCGCCGCTTATGCATAAGGCGCTCGGTTCCGACGGGCTCATTCGCGCCTCGCTTTCGGCGTTCAATAACGAGATGGAGGTGGACTATTTCCTGCGCGCCGTCAAATCGCTTTCAGACGCATGATTATGTTTTTCAGTTTTTGCCTCTTGAAGCCGTCGAGTAAGGGTGACAGCGCCTTGTAAAAGTTATCTAAATCGGCGTTTGTAAGCGTGCCGTTTTTCTTGCCCTCCTCGGCTTGCGCGATTATGGTCTGCCAAATCTGACCCTCGCTCTTGCCTTCGAAGGCTTTGGCGAGCATTGTCGCCATATTCACCGTCTGCTCCACGTTTCCCTGATTGTTTTCGGGCTTGGGCGCGTCGCTTTTCGGTGCAGAATAATTTTTAAAATCTTTCATTTTGACCTCCGCATATAATGTAAAAAAGGTTTCTTTACAGTCTATGACGGAGGTTTTTTTTATGCAACTTCTAATTATCGCGCTCATCGCCATGCTTGCGGGCGGCGGAGGAAATAAGCTGAACGAGCTTCGGCCCCTGTTGAAATCGTTGGGCGGCGAAGAAGCGGAAAATATTTTAAAGCAGACGGAGGAAATTTCCTCGGTGCTCACCGCCGTCCAATCGCTCGCTTCGGCTCATCCGAAGGGGGAGGAGGGCGGAACGCGCGGCGGGCCCGCGCAAGCCGCTTGCGGCGGGGGCGGATTTCCGCTTGCGCCTGTTTCGGGAATAGCCGACGACCGGATTACCTACGCGCTGTCGGGTTACATAGCGACGGGGGAGTGAGCTAAAGCCCTTGCTTTTTTACGTATGCCGTGATATAATAAAATCATGCAGATAGGTATTTCCACGGCGTCGCTGTTTCCCGAAAAATATTCTGATGAGGCGGCTAAAATAATTAAATCACTCGGTGCGGAAACGGCGGAAATTTTTCTTTCCACTTTCTACGAATATCGCCCCGAATACGCAAAGGCCCTCGCGCCGCAGCTTGAGGGGCTTAACGTAAATTCACTGCACTCTATGCCGCTTAATTTCGAGCCCAACCTCTTCAACGCCACCCGCCGTGTCCGCGGCGACGGATTCTATTGGCTGGATCAGGTCGCGCGGTCGGCGCAGCTTCTCGGCTGTCACAACTATACCTTTCACGGCTTTATGCACGCAAAGGCCGCCAAAGTCGACGATATAGGCTACTTTTCGGACAGAATCGCCGAGGCCCACGCGTTTATGGCGAACTACGGAGTAAACCTCTGTCTTGAAAACACAGCGCACTATCTTTATAACCGCCCCGATATGTTCAAGGAAATCAGGCGGCGTTGTCCCGACCTGTGGGGCGTGTTCGACTTAAAACAGGCGCGCCGCTCGGGTTATCCGTATGCAATGTATTTAAACGATATGCAGGGGGCAATCGCCTACGTGCATATTTCCGACCTCGACGAAAACGGCAGAATGTGCCTCCCCGGTAAGGGCGTTTACGATTTCGGCGAAATGTTCCGCAGACTGATAGGCGACGGCTTCGACGGTGCAGTGTTGATAGAGGTCTACCGCTCCGACTACGGCACCGCGCAGGAGCTGAAAGACAGTTGCGATTACTTGAAAGAGCTGGTTTATAAACTCAAATAAAAAGGTTGCCGCAACCCGCATAGCCGTTATCGGTTTGTCGGAAAACCTTAGCCGCAGGCAAAAAAATGCCTGCATTTTTTATTAAAATTATTCGGTTTTTTTAAAAAAAGTGCTTGACATATTGTTTTGCGTTTGATATCATATAAAAGCTGTCACTGTGACAGCATGGTTTTTCTATACGGGAAAACCCAACGCAGCTTTCGCTTGCGAACGAAGATTGACAACTGCATAGAGAAGAAATAAACAAGTACAAAAGGCAATTTTAAA
>CAZELQ010000085.1:0-4118 GCA_964513195.1 uncultured Clostridia bacterium
ATCAACGGGTTTCTTAAAGCCCAAAACCTTTTTCGGTCTGGCGTTTAAAAGCGCCGGATTTTTTTGTAACAGAGGCGCAAATCCGGTGTGACGGAAAAAAGGAAGAGGAGCGCAAAACGGTTCCGCTTAAATAAAAAAGAAAAAGCGGAAGTATAAATCATCGGCTAATTTTGCCGCCGACCTTGACATATTCGTAAATTGTGTTTATAATGTAATTTGTATATTAGCGTTCAAAATAGGCGCAGAGTCGTTCAATGAAGAAGAGAAGAAAAAGAGAATTAAAACAACTGAATAAATCGACGGTAATAAAGCTTATTCTGTTCATTCTTCTCGTCGTTGTGCTCGAGTTTGCGACGGGCTTGTTCACGTTAAATCAGTTTTCGACGCGCACGTATAAACAGGAATACGTCGCCGCCCGACAGAAAGCCGAGGCTATAGTCGTGAACCTTTCTTCCGACCCCACCGAAGAATTCGGCAACCTCGAAACAACCGAGGGGCAGATTGCTTCCCTCGTCGGAGAGCTTAAAGAAAGCGGCGATTTTTCCAATTACGTAATTTTCTCGGAAACCCAGAACGGAAGAGTTATATACGGTGACGGCGTTATGTCGGAGGGCGCCAACCTGAAAGACGATTTCGGGTTGTCAATCGATAAGGCGGGTCTGGTTGAAATAGACGGCAAGACCTATATTTTCGCTCCCGCAAAGCTCGGAAACAGCGGTTACCGCATCGCAGGCGTCAACGATTTTTCGGAACGCAAGGCGGTGATAGACAATCTGATGGGCAACGTGGTCGCCTGCCTCATAGTGTCGGGTGTTCTCATCGTTCTCTGCTTTATAATCTACACGTACGCTCTAAGCGCAAAAAAGGAGCGGGCGGCCAAGTTCAAATACCGTCTGACTATCGATAAGGTCGGCAAGATATTGAAATCCAATTCCGCGTTCAAAAAGGAATTTAAAACGTTATCGCAGTTAAAATCTCCCGAACACCTCGATAGAAAGGATTTCAATCTCGTAACACTCGACGCCGATTCCGGCGAAAAATTATTGGCAATGCGCGTCGACGGCTTCGGGTCGCGCACCAAGGTATATGCGGGCGACGTCGCCAACGCCGATTCGTTTGTACAGGCCACCCGGGACGACCGTTTCGATGCCGACGGCAAGGCCATCGGCTCGCTTTCCAACGTGTTCGAAAGCTTCATTAAAAAGGGCAAGCGCACGCTTATAGGCATACTCTTTATAAGTAACCTCGAGCAGATTAAAACGCTGTTCGGCAAGCAGATGGCGGTAGACATTCAAGCCCTTATAATAAAGAAAGCGCGCGAAAAGTTCACCTACGCATACGAAATCGATTTCGCCTATCTGGGCATAACCTACCCCGACGGCAAAAAGCTCGACAACCTTATGTCCGATATGGACGACGTGATAAGGTACATTTCGGCGCCCATAAAAATGGACGACAACTTATTTACGCTTGAACTCAAATCCGGCTTTGCCATGTGCGATTCCACAATGCAAAACCTTGACTTTGCCTACGGCTACAAAGCGGCCGAGGCGGCTTTAAAGCGCGTAACGGATACGCATATTGCCGATTACATCGTATACCATGAGTCGCAGAGAAAGCTCTACGAGAAATATTTCATAACCTTCGACATAAAGCAAATGCTTTCAGAGGGCGCTTTCGAAATGGAGTACCAGCCCCAATATAATATAAAGCAGAATAGAATAGAGGGGTTCGAGGCTCTGTTCCGCGTCAAGAAGAGCTGGAACGTTAACGTAGACACATTCTCGTTCATAACCTATGCCGAACGCACGGGCGCGATGGTTCAGCTCGGCGACTTCATTTTCGATACGGGTATGCAGTTTGCGGAGCGGCTTGCGGGCAAAAACGTCAGCGTTTCCTTGAACGTTTCGCCCGTCCAGCTTATGCAGGCCGGATTTACCGAAAACTTTTTGCGCCTCTACAAAAAGCACAATTTGACCCGCGGATCTATCTGCGTGGAGATAACCGAAAGCTTTTTAATGACTAACTTTACCGAAACGCTTAAAAAGCTCGACATTTTAACGGCCAACGGCATAGACGTTCACCTCGACGACTTCGGCACGGAGTATTCTTCGTTGCTCTACATTAAAAAGCTGCCTATCGCCACGATAAAGATAGACAAGGAATTCGTAAAAGACATCCTTGTCAGCAAGGAAAGTCAGGCAATAATCAAGTTTATAACGGCAATCGCAAAGCTGTTAAACCTTACGACTATATGCGAGGGCGTCGAAACGCCGCAGGAATTCGATATGTTAAACTACCTCGGCTGCGACACTATACAGGGTTGGTTGATAAGCAAGTCGTTAAAGCCCGAAGCCGCCCTCGAAATAGTCGACACTTTCGACTATAAAAAAGTCGTCGCCGCACGCGGCGGCAAATAAAACCGACGAAATCATATAATAGAAAAGGAGTAGGCTCATGCTGCCCTCGTTGCTCGATTTAAATTTAGATACAGGCGTATATATTCTCATTGTTGCGCTGTTTTTCGTGTTCTGTATAGCCGCCGTAGTTCTGCTCATTTTCGGCATCAAAAAGGACAGAAACCGCCTTATAGCCGAAAAGTATAAGATAAAAGAGCTCGACCGCCTCGGCTTCGAGGAAATGCTCAAGCACAAGTATGAGATAGCGAACGACAATCTTCACTTCTCCGTAATGCTCATACAAGTCGACGGCATGGAAGATATGAAGACCTCGCTCGGTGAAAGACAGGTCAAGAAAATCGTGCAGATATTGCGCGAGCGCATAATCCGCGTAATACCTCACGGCTCCAAGATCTGCGAATACGCCGAAGGGTTTCTGGCCGTCTATATCGAAGAGCATATGGACAATATCGGTCTCACAAACGTTGCGACCGTAACCATATCGGAATGTAACAAGCCCGTTACCCTTTTAACCAGAGCAAAGCTTTTAATCAACGTAAATATAGGTATTGCGAGCAATAACGAATTCAGTCCCGACTCCTCCGCGATTATGCAGAATATGGAGCTTGCCTTAGTTACTGCGCGCAAGGGCGGACTTAACAAGTTCTCCATTTATTCGGAGGCCCTCGCCGAAACGCAGACCGAGGAATACAAGCAGTATCAGGAAATCAAGACGGCCATTGCAGAGCATCAGTTTACGCTCTACTATCAGCCTATCTACGATTTGAATACGGGTAAGCCCATTGCTTACGAATCGCTCGTGCGTTGGAATCACCCCACGCTCGGCGTACTTACCCCCGTAAAATTCTTGCCCATAATGGAGCAGACGGGCGACATAAATTGGATCGGCGGTTGGGCGTTTGAGCAAATGCTCATACGTCAGACCAAGCACCTGCGCGAGCACAGTGAGGACGAAGGCCTAATTTTCTCGTTGAACCTTTCGCCCAAGCAGCTTATGTACCCGCACCTTGCCGAAGAATTCAGAAAGATTTACAAGCGCTATAAAATCCCCGCAAAGAATATCTGTATGGAAATCGTAGAATTCTCCATGTTCGACAAGGTTCCCGAGGTCGCCTCGAATATACTTAAGCTTACGCAAATGGGCTTTAAGATCGCGGTCGACGACTTCGGCCTCGAAATGTCCTCGTTAAAGACCTTGGAAGACTTGCAGTTCGATTGGGTCAAGCTCGACAAGAAGTTTATCGACAAGGCTCAGGACGATTTCCTTATCGGCGGCGTCGTGGAGGCGCTCGTCGGTTTTGCGGAGCGCAAAAAGTTTGCCGTCGTGGCCGAGGGAGTGGAGGACGACGTAATATTGGACTACGTGAAAAATCTGAAAATCGGCTACGGGCAGGGCTATTATTACGGCAAGCCCCAGCCTCCCGAAGAGTATAATTTGTAACGGTTCCGTTTTCCCTTGCAAGGGTGTGCGGTCATCCTGAGGAGCGAAGCGACGTGAGGATCCCACGAACGAAGTCCGCTCCCACAGGTCATCCTGAGGAGCGAAGCGACGTGAGGATCCCACGAACGAAGTCCGTATACCCCATGGGATTCTTCAGCTCCGCTAACGCTCCGTTCAGAATGACCACACGGAGGGGGGTATGGGTCATCCCGAGCCTGCCGAGGGATCCCACGAACGAAGTCCGCTCCCACAGGTCA
>CAZELQ010000086.1:0-4114 GCA_964513195.1 uncultured Clostridia bacterium
CGTTAAAAATATGCGTGCGCAGACAGGTGTGATTATGTCGGTAGCGGTAACAGACGAAAAGACGAAAGAGCAAAAAAGGGAACTGAAAAAGGAGCGCAGAGCTCTTCCCGTCTATAGTAAGGGGGAGGAGATATTCAACGCCGTTTCCCATATAGCGGGCGGCGGACTTTCGGTAATATTCGCAGTGACGGCTTTTATATTGGCGTCGTACGACCCGTCGCCGAACAAGTACGCGGGCGTTGCGATATACTCCGTATCGATGGTGGTGCTGTTTACGATGAGCGCCCTATATCATTTTTTGCGTCCCGTAAGAGCAAAAAAGGTGTTTCGCGTATTCGACCATTGCACGATATTTTTACTTATCGCAGGTTGCTATACGCCTTTCTGCCTTATCACGTTTTACGGCACGCCGCTCGGCATAGCTATGTTCTGTACGGAGTGGGGGCTTGCAATAATCGGCATAACGCTAAACGCCGTCAATATGTATTGGAAAGCCGTAAAGATTTTTTCCATGATAGCCTACGTCGTAATGGGCTGGTTCGCGATATTTTTTCTGCCTTCGTTTATCGGCGCGCTCTCGGTTCCCTGCCTTGTATTTTTAGTGACGGGCGGATTGTCCTACACTGTCGGCATAATATTTTACGCGTTCGGCAAGAATAAAAAGTGGATGCACAGCATATGGCATTTGTTCGTCGTTTTGGGCGCAATTTTTCAATTCGTAAGCATTTTGTATATACTCTAAGCCAAATAAAAATAGCCGCGCGGCGAAAATCGCCGCGCGGCTTTTCCCATCCCCAACGGGTCACAGGTCATCCCGAGCTTGCCGAAGGATCCCACCCAACGGGTCACAGGTCATGTTGAGCGTAGTCGTAAGGAGCGAAGCGACGGAATAGCGATTGTTCCGCAGGCAATCGCGTCAACATCCCACGAACGAAGTCCGTAAATCGGTGGGATTCTTCAGCTCCGCTAACGCTCCGTTCAGAATGACCGTTTGAAAAGGGCGCTCCGTACCCCCACCCAACGGGTCACAGGTCATCCCGAGCCTGCCGAAGGATCCCACCCAACGGGTCACAGGTCATCCCGAGCCTGCCGAGGGATCCCACGAACGAAGTCCGTTAACCCCTTGGCTTCCCCCTATGTGAAGGGGGGAGCTGTCTTGCGTAGCAAGACTGAGGAGGGATTGGGAATTTTGACCTTAATTATATAATACGTGGGCACCCGGGATTGTGGGCAGGGAGGCAGCGCCTCCGAAAAATCGTAAAAATATCGTTTGCCTCAAAAGCGAGATTTTTACGAGACAAAAATCATCTAAGTTCTACGTTCAGCTTGTATTTGAGATTATTTAAAATCTTCTTAACGAAGCCGTCCACGCGTTCGGGGGTGAGCGCCTCGTCCGCCGGTGTAAACGTGACGGTAAAGGCCATGCTCTTTTTTCCTGCGGCTATCTGCTTGCCCACGTAGATATCGAACATTTTAACGTCGCTGACGTACTTGCACGCGGCGGCGATTTCTTTTTCGATGTCGGCGCAGGTCACGCCCATATCGCACACCAGCGCCAAATCGCGCGCGGCCTCGGGGAATTTGGGCAGAGGGCGGTATTTGAACGCCTTTGCGTGCGATAAAAGCTTCGCGTAATCGAGCTCGGCTATAAACGCCTTTTTCTCCATTGCAAGCTCCTCGCAGACGAGCGGGTCGAGCCTTCCCACGTAGCCTATCGCCTCGCCGTCGCAGCTTATCTTTGCCGTAATGCCGGGGTGCAGGTAGGGGCGGGTCGTTTCCTCGTACGTGAATTCGGTGTTCAGACTTTCGGCTACGCCCTCGACTATGCCCTTGATATCGAAGAAATTTCCGTTACCGAACGTGCCTATGCACAGCACTTTTCTCTCCTCGGGGAAGTCCTTTAAGGGCAGCTCTTTTGCAAGATAGACGTTGGCAATTTCGAACAGCTTGCCCTCGGCGTTGCCGTGGCGCAGGTTGCGCACGATGGTGTTGACCATAGAGGGCGCGAGGGTGGTGCGCATAACCGACAAATCCTCGCCGATGGGGTTCTTAATCTTTATAAATCTGCGTTCGGGCGCGTCCCCGGGAAAGTGGAGCATGTCCAAATCCTTTTCGGAGTAAAAGGAGTAGGTGGAAATCTCGTAAAGCCCCATCGCCACCAAGTCGTCCTTAAGCTTGTTTTCGGCTCTCTGGGCCTCGTTGTAGCCGCCGTTGGTAATCAGCGCCGAGGGCATAAACGTGCCGTTTACGTGTTCGTAGCCGTATTCGCGGATGAGCTCCTCGGCAATGTCGGCGTAGCCGTCCACGTCCTCGCGGTATGCGGGTACGGAGAGGTTAAATACGTCGCCGTCGCGCTCCACGCCGAAATTCAGACTCTTGAGTATTCTTACCGCGTCCCCTGCGGGAATTTCGATTCCAAGCAGCGCGTTTATCTTATCGAGCGATACGCTCATCTCCTTTGCGCCGTCGTGCGAATATTCTGTCTTTATGTCGACGTGCACGTCGGTTACGGTGCCGCAGCCGAGTTCCTCTATGAGGTGCAACGCGCGCGACATAGCTCTCTCGGTCGTGTATTCGGAAATACCTTTCTCGTACGCCGAGGAGGAGTCGGAGTGCTGTCCGAGCTTTCTCGACGTCTTTCTTATGCTGTCGCGGGCGAACTTCGCCGCCTCGAATAACAGTTCTTTCGTGCCGTCCGTTATCTCGCTGTTCTCGCCGCCCATAATGCCGGCTAAGGCGCAGGGCTTCTGCCCGTCGCATATCACGAGGTTGTCGGTGCCGAGCTTGAACGTCTTGGAGTCGAGTGTGACAATCTCCTCGCCGTCGCGCGCCCTGCGCACGACTATTTCCCTGCCCTCAAGCTTTCCGCAGTCGAATGCGTGCATGGGCTGGCCCATTTCCAAAAGCACGAAGTTGGTAATATCTACGAGATTGTTTATGGAGCGCAGACCGCAGAGGGAGAGCCTCTTCCTCATCCACAGGGGAGAGGGCGCGGGTTTGACGTCTTTAACGTAGTGCGCAATGTATCTGGGGCACAGGTCGGGGGCGAGAACCGAAACTTTTACGTCATCGCCGCCGCATTTCGGGGTGTAGGAGTAGTCGGGCTCTTTAAGGGGCTTGCCGAGCACGGCGGCTACCTCTCGCGCCATACCGAGCACGCTCTGGCAGTCGGGGCGGTTTGCCGTAACCGCGATATCGAAGATATAATCGTCTAAACCCAAAAGCGGCTTTACGTCCGCGCCGTTTTCGAAGGAGGCGGGCAAAAGGAGAAGTCCGCAGTAGTCGCCGCCCTCGAACATATCGCCGTTTACGCCTATTTCCGCGCCCGAGCAGAGCATACCCTCGGAGTCGATACCCCTCAGCTTGCCCTTTTTGATGGTCGTAACGCCCTCGATAGTCACGTGGTCCTTGGCCGTCGCGTACACGGTAGCGCCGACCAAAGCTACGGGCGCCTTAATACCCTTAGCGACGTTGTCCGCGCCGCAGCATATCTGTTTTACGCCCGCCTTTCCGCAGTCGACCTTGCACGCGTGCAGGTGGGTACCCTCGACGGGCTCGCATTCGATAACCTCGCCTACGACCACGCCCGAAACGTCCTTGCCGATTTCTATAAGCTCTTCGACCTCGAAGCCGCAGCCGAACAGCTTTTTTTGCAGCTCCACGGCGGAACAGTCTATATCAACGTAATCTTTCAACCAAGATAAAGGTAATTTCATCTTTGCGCCTCCTCAACCCTTGAACTGTTTAAGAAAGCGCGTGTCGCCCTCAAACAGCAGCTTCATATTGTTGATACCGTATTTGAGCATCGCAATGCGCTCTATGCCCATACCGAAAGCGAAGCCCGAATATTCGTCGGGGTCGATACCGCAGCCCTCCAATACGTGTCTGTTGACCATACCCGCGCCGAGGACCTCTATCCAGCCCGTGCCCTTGCACAGCCTGCAGCCCTTGCCGCCGCACTCGAAACAGCTTACGTCCACTTCAACCGAGGGTTCGGTAAAGGGGAAGTAGGAGGGGCGCAGCCTCGTCTTTACGCTCTCGCCGAACACTTTTTTGGCGAATTCGTCAAGCATACCTTTAAGGTCGCACAGGGTAATGCCCTTGTCGACGACAA
>CAZELQ010000087.1:0-4070 GCA_964513195.1 uncultured Clostridia bacterium
CGTAGTTCCGATATCGTATCGCGTATCTCTATCGCTCTCTCGAAGTCGAGCTGGGCAGAAGCTACCTTCATAAGCGCTTTAAGCTTTTCTATTTCGGCGGGTATATCGGCAAGCTTGATATCGTCGCCCGCCTTTTTCTTTGAGGTTATGCCCAAGGAGATTTTGGCTTCCTTGACAATGGTTTTTGGGATTATGCCGTGTTCTTTGTTGTACTGCTGCTGTATCTCGCGGCGGCGGTTGGTCTCCTTGATTGCGCGCTCCATACTGCCCGTAACCTCGTCGGCGTACATAATTACCCTGCCCTCGGCGTTCCTTGCCGCCCTGCCGATGGTCTGGACGAGCGCGGTTTCGCTCCTCAGAAAGCCCTCCTTGTCGGCGTCCAAAATGGCGACCAATCTGACCTCCGGCAGGTCAAGGCCCTCTCTCAAAAGGTTTATGCCGCAGAGCACGTCGAATTCGTCGCCGCGCAGACCGTTGATAATGTCGATACGCTCCAACGCGTCTATATCGGAGTGCATATAGCGCACCCTCACGCCGCGCTCTTTGAGATAGTCGGTGAGGCTTTCGGCCATGCGCTTAGTCATAGTCGTTACGAGAATTTTGCCCTTTTCCGAGGTTACCTTGTTTATTTCGCCGAGCAGGTCGTCAATCTGGTTTTTTGTGGGGCGCACGAACACCTCGGGGTCGAGAAGCCCCGTGGGGCGAATGAGCTGTTCTACGGTCTGCCCCGACTGAGCCAGCTCGTACGGGGCGGGCGTTGCGGAAACGCAGATCAGCTGTGGCACGCGCTCGTCGAACTCTTCAAAGGTAAGCGGGCGGTTGTCGTAAGCCGATTTAAGACGGAAGCCGTAGGCTACCAGATTGTCCTTTCTGGAACGGTCGCCGTTATACATTGCGCGTATCTGCGGTATGGTCATATGGCTTTCGTCGATGAATACCAAAAATTTGCCTGCGGGGAAATAATCCAACAGCGTGAACGACGGCTCCCCCGCTTGTCTGCCGTCAAAGTAGCGGGAATAGTTTTCCACGCCGCTGCAATACCCTATTTCGCGCATCATTTCGAGGTCGTAGCGGGTGCGCTGTTCGAGACGCTGGGCTTCGAGCAATTTGCCGCTATCGCGGAACGCCCTCACCTCGTCCTCCATATCGCGCTCTATCATAGCAAGCGCGTTCTTCATCTTTTCACTGCCGACCGCGTATTGGCTGGCTGGAAATATGAGAACGTGTTTAAGCTCGGACAAAATGCTACCCGTGAGCGCCTCTTCCTCGCAAATTCTGTCTATCTCGTCGCCGAAAAATTCGACGCGGATTGCGACTTCCGAGTTGCTTGCGGGAAAAATTTCCACCGTGTCGCCGCGAACGCGGAAGGTTGCGCGGTGAAAATCGGTGTCGTTGCGCTGATACTGTATCTCTACAAGCCGCCTTAAAAGGTCGTCCCTTTCGAGTTTGTCGCCCGGCCGCAGCGATACCGCAAGACGGAAATATTCCTCCGGCGCGCCGAGGCCGTATATGCAGGAAACCGAGGCGACGACTATTACGTCCTCCCTCTCTCCCAATGAACTCGTCGCCGAATTGCGCAGCTTGTCTATCTCGTCGTTGAGACTCATATCTTTTTCGATATAGGTGTCGGTCGAGGGTATATAGCTCTCGGGCTGGTAGTAGTCGTAATAGGAAACGAAATACTCCACCCTGTTTTCGGGGAAAAATTCTTTGAACTCGTTGCAGAGCTGGGCCGCAAGCGTCTTGTTGTGCGCTATTACGAGAGCCGGACGGTTTGCCTCCTTTATGACGTTGGCCATAGTAAAGGTCTTGCCCGAGCCCGTAACACCCAAAAGCACCTGCGTGCGTATACCGTCCTTTACGCCCTCGGCAAGCTTTTCTATCGCCTGCGGCTGGTCGCCCGTGGGATTGAATTTTGAGTGAAGCTTAAACATTCCCATTTATTATATCCTTGACAACTTCGGAAGCAATTAAAAGTCCTGCCGCCGCAGGAACGAAAGAAACAGACGCGGGGACGCGTTTTCCGTCCTCGTCAACTGCGGAAACGACGGGGAGCTCTTCGGAATAGACTACCTTTAGCTTTTCTATTCCCGCCGCCTTAAGCTCTTTGCGCATTACACGGGCCAAGGGGCAGACGCGGGTGGAATAAATATCGGCGACCTTAAAGCCCATAGGGTTGAGCTTGTTGCCCGTGCCCATCGATGAAATAAGCGGCGTTCCCGAATTTTTACAGCACACGGCCAAAAGCGTCTTTGCGCGCACGTCGTCTATGGCGTCGACCACGTAATCGTACGCCGAAAAATCGAACCTCGATTGCGTGTCCTCGTTAAAGAAAAAATTGTATTCGTTCGCACATATGTCGGGGTTAATTGCTTCTATGCGCCTGTGCGCAACCGTGCATTTCGGCAAATTCAGGGTACTGTGCAAAGCCAAAATCTGCCTATTTAAATTGGTGAGAGCGACTCTGTCGCCGTCCACCAAACCGAGCCTTCCGACGCCTGCCCTTGCAAGCGCCTCAACCACGTAGCCGCCCACTCCGCCGAGACCGAATACGGCGACTCCCGCACCATTGAGTTTTTCCAGCCCCTCCACGCCCAAAAGGCAGGCGGAGCGCGAAAACTGTTCTTTCATAGTGATTATTATACCACGCCGTCGTGCGTTATGCAAACGCGCGGCACAAAAAAAGACCGAACGTTTCGGCCTTTTCTGAATTTGTCGGGCGTGCTATTATCTTATGAAATTAGTCCTGGCCTTTTCAACCGGAACGGGGCGCTCCAAACCGGTGCCCCCGGCGCTCTTCAGAAGCTTCAAAAGCCATGCCATATTGGAGCCGATTGCGCGCATAACCGTCATCCCCTCCTCGTCTCTTTGCGCCTCTTCGCCGTTAGCGCCGAAAGCCATATTCCAATAGGGCGACGGAACTTGTATCATGCTGTTTATCTGTATGTACTTGTTCAAAACGTCGTACGAAGCCGTCGTGCCCGCCCTTCGCGCCGCCACGACCGCCGCCGCAGGCTTGAATTTCATAGCGTCGCCGTAGGCGTAGAACAGCCTGTCGAGGAGGGCGACCATTGCGCCCGCGGGTGAGGCGTAATGAACGGGCGCACCGAAGACGTAGCCGTCGGCCTCCTTTACCTTTTCGCCCAAAAGGTTTACGGGGTCGTCCGAAAAGACGCACTTGCCCGTTTTACGGCAGGAGCCGCAACCCATACAACTGTGGAGCGCCGCCGTGCCGAGACAGTAAATTTCGCTCTCTATGCCCTGAGCGGCAAGCTCTGCGGCGACGGCTTTCAACGCCGCCGCAGTAGTGCCGTCTTTATGGGTGCTTCCGTTAATCATTAAAACTTTCATTTTAATTACCCCTTTTTATACAAAAACCTGTGGCAGTTTTCACATTCGACGACGCCGCCCGCTGCTACCTTGTCTTTGTCGGCGATAGACAGCTCTATTCCGCACTTGGAGCAACGCTCCGACTTTATTTCGCAGATTATCGGAAATACGCGCTCGGAACGCTTAACCTGATATTTCCTTAAAACTTCCGCGTCGATAGTTTTTGCGATGTCCGCGAGCTCGGCGTTTACGGCGTCGGCCGCCTCCTGTTTGGACTTCTTAAATTCCTGATAGGTGTTTTTGAGTTCGGGGTACTGCTTCTGGGCTGCCAAAACGTTCTTTTTGAGTGCGTTGTACTCGTCGCACGTGCTCTTGGCAACCGACACGAGAGTGTTGATTTCCGTCTTTAAAGTCCTTATCTGCTCGATTATCTGCGAGGCGCTGCGCTGATAGAAAGAAAGGTCGTTGCCGCCCTCCACCAATTCTTCGAGGTGATCGAAGTCTTTAAGAGTTTCGGAGATTTCGCCGTAGCGCTTATCGAGAGCGTCGAGGCGGGCGAGAATTTCCTGCGATTTAGCCTCTAATTGGTCAAGCTTTTCACCCGCTTTTTTAATATAGTTCTGCGTCTGAATATACCTTTTGCGCTCTTCCGAAGCGGCGATTTCCTGCTCTATTTTCAAAAGCTCGGAATCCTTTTCCTGATAGAGTAAAAGCTGTGCTATCTGTGACATTATATTCTC
>CAZELQ010000088.1:0-4053 GCA_964513195.1 uncultured Clostridia bacterium
TCGTCATCATCTTGCGCGGCATATTGTCGGCAAACCGTTTTAACAAATCATATATCTCTTCTCTCTTTTGCATACCATTTCTCCGATTAGTTAATACTGTTAGATAATATACCCGAATTTCACGCCCAAGTCAAGTTTATTGTACGTTTCTTTCCGTGAAATTATTATGAAAAATACGCGAAACGCACGGCCTTTATTACCGCGAACCGTATCCTTAAAAGGCAAAAATAAAGCTTAGCCGTTAAGCTAAGCCTTTAAATCAGCGCCGTCCGAATCCCCGTCGTCTTTCTGCTTGGAAAGCCTTACGATTTTAACGATCTGTGAAATTATTATGGGCAGAGCAATCAGCGCTATCACAAAAATAATTCCGTACTTGCCCAAAAACGAGAAAATTTTGCCCCAAGCCGCCGAATGGGAAGTGCAAATGCCGATCAGGTTGCCGGCCGTAACCAAATCTTTATCGGGGCTTGGGTTGTTATCGCCCCAAGTTCTGATGCCGTCGGCAGTTATTTCGTACACCCTGTGTACGATATTCTGCCCTTTCATGCTTTCGCCGAAACCGTCGCCGGCACTGAAAACTATTACGTCGCCCACTTCCAAATCTTCGTAATTTACCGACTTAAACAAAATCAGGTCGCCCTTGTTTATAGTCGGCTCCATAGACTCCGACTGCACGATTGCAAACGAAGTTCCGAAAAAGCTTACGGGGCGGTTTTGTGCGCGGCAGACTATCATATTGACGATAATCACGACTGCAAAAACGGCAATAACGACCGATAAAACGGTGCAAACAATCGAAAAAATTTTAGATGATTTCTTCTTTTCGGTTTTGCTCAACTCTCTTTTGACCTCTTTATAGTCGTGAATTTCTTACGCGTGACGCGCTTGGGTCTGTTCTTTTCTTTTTGTTCCGCAAGCTCGCTCTTTAACTTGGCAAGGCGGGCTTCGGCACGCTCGCACATACGCTGCGCGCGCTCCACTTCCTCCCATTTCAGCTTCAAATAAAGCTTGCGGCGGCGGACCCGTTCCTGCTGGTTTTTGATTTCGGCACGCTTTTTATCTAACTCGTTTTCGGGCGTTTCCTGCTGTTGCTTTTCCTTAATTTCGTCCTCGATAAGCTCGTTGTACATTTCGTCGTTGATACGCGAAACGGAGCGGAAAAACTTGGTAAAATTCACGTTCAGACGGTTTTCTATGGTGAATTCGCCCTCCTGTGCGGCCGCAGTAAGCTCGCCTTTCATTTTACGGAAATAATACTCGTTGATGGTCTCTTCGCCCGACTGCTGTTTGGACGACTCGAAAGTCGGGGTAAAAGTGTAATTGGTTACCAGCTCATACTCACGCTCTTCCGGCTCGGAAAATTCGATTTCCGCATACTTTTCACGCTTTAACACGTTGTCGGTTAAAAGCGATTGCAGCGACAGGCCGCAAAGCACGGTCAAATCGTCGTAATAGTCGCCGTCTACGGGCAAATTTTTGTCCTTGAACTCGATGCTGTAGCCGAGATAAGTATACGAGGAAATGTAAAGCCAAAGCTTATAGCAATTATTGTAGTCTACGTTCTTGTTTAAAAGGTTGGTCTTCTGTATGGGCGGGCGGACGGGCTTGGCCTTATTCAAGGTTTTCATGAACTCCGTCGACTGCACGATACGCAGGCGGCGGCGTATCGTTTCCACTCTCTCGAACAGCTCTTTATTCTTGCTGATTTTATCGTCGCCCTCGGGCGGCTCCTTTACCTGCAAATCGAGATTGCATTTGAACATGGCGCCGTCCACGCCGAATTCCGACTGAACGGAGAGATTGGTCTGCTCGAACGCGTCCATCTTTCCCTCAAGGTCGTGGTGACGGCGCTCTACAAAGGACACAAGCCTGTTTACGAGAGCGCAGATAAAGCGGTTTTCGTAAATCGCGATATCTTCCTCCATCTCGACGGAGAGAAGCTTCTTCGGCCTTACCTCGCCGTCGTCTTCTATATTCTGTACAAACTGCGAGTGCGAGGTCAAATGCCTTACCGTTTTGGCAGTGGTACGGCGAACCTTGGCGACGTCCAAAATAAGTTCGTTTTCGGCTATGAATTTACGCGGGTTGCGGACGATGTGTTCTATGGATTGCAGAGCGCCCTCGATGGTCAAAATCCAGCTGTCGTCAAGCTGTACGGCCTGCGAAACGACGTTGTGCAACACCTTGTTTTTGCCGCTACGCAAGGCTGCGAAAAACAGGTTAAACGCGTCTTTATCGCCGCTTATCTTGTTCATGTAGTTGTCTAAGTAGGCCTTGTCCATAAACCTCACCTTAAAAATATAGCCCAACCCGTAAGGTCAGGCCCGTTTTGAAAATTAAATTATTTAAGAAAGCTTGGAAAGCTCGGTCACGAAATCCACGCAGTAAGGCATAAGCCCCTTACCGAACTTAGTGTCGAAGAACTCAATCAATTCGTTTAGCTCCTTATGCAGGAAAGGAAGATTGAGCGCATTGAACTTTCTTATTATCTTCGAAGCGATAATGAAGTCTACACCGCCGTACTCGGTACCGCCGCAAGCCATATAGACGGGCACAAACAGATTCATCTGTTTCATAATACGGTTACCGAAGCTGATTTTGAACTTCTCGCGAATAAAGTCGTCGAACTCGCGAATAAGCGCGTAGGTCTTTTCGGAAATATGGTATTCGTTGTGCGCGCGTTCGAACAGGCTGTCGAGATAGCTGTACGAACAGTTATAACTCTCTGTGAGCGGTGCGTCGAAATAGTCGGCCTTGGTATTTAGCTCGAGGGTAACGGCACGGTCGTAAACCTTATCGGTTACCGAGAACGTAGAGTCGTCGTTGTTTGCGGTACCTATGAACCACACGTTCTGGGGAACGAGGAATTTGCCGTAAACTATATTCTTGGGGTCGTCGGAGCGGGGCGAGGCAATCATATCAATCTGCCACTCGGCCACGTCCGGCATTTCCATTATTGACAGGAAGTCGGCAAAATAATACTCGATACGCGCAAGGTTCATTTCGTCGAGAACGATAAAGTTGGGGTCTTCCCTAAGCGAAACTTCGTAAAGCGAAGCCAAAAAGTCGGTCTCGTTGAACTTCTTTGTGAATTCGTTGAAGTAACCTACGAGGTCCGCCCTGTCACGCCACGAGGGCTGTACCGAAATTATCGACGTACCGTTGTTGAAGAACTTGCCCATTGCGTAGGGCAGCGAGGTTTTACCTGTACCGGAGATACCTTCGAGGATTAGCACCTTTGAGGTTGCAAGGCCGGCAAAAAAGCGGCGTATCGTTTCCTCGGTGTAATACAGCTTGAGCTGCGAAGCCGCAAAGTTGATGAAGCGGTTAACTATCTGCGGCAGGGTAAGCATATCGTCGTCGGTCATAAACACGACGTTGGGGTTGCGTTCGTACTTCTCGTCGAGGTTGATAAGCTTTGTAAAACGGGGCTCGCCCTCTTTCTTCTCCTCTTCGTCGCCGACGTTAACTTCGTCGGCGCCTTCGCCCGAACGCTCCATTGAGCCGTTCTGTCCGAGCTTCAGGGCAAATATCTTGCTCTTTTCCTTTACGAGAGCGTCGGCCTGCTCCTTAAGGCGGGCAACCTCTTCCAAAAGTCTGTCCTTTTCCACTTCCTTTGCGCGGAAAAAAATGTACCTGCGCACAAGCTGGAAAAGTCTGTACATAACGAAGAAAATGAATGCTATATTCGCAAGCGAAACTATAATAAGGCAAATCCAGCCCAAAACGTCGAAATTATGCACGTTTGCGGCGAGGTTCTGCACGTAAGAGTCCCGACCTATGAATGCGTCCTCTATTAAGACTTTATAAAAGCTGTAGAAAAAAGTTTTTATAAAAGTCCACAAATTTTGCAGCCACGTCCACAGAAAGTTGACGTAGTATTCAGCAAATTCAGCCATTTAACTTTTCCCTCTTATCAAAAATAAAGTTAAAAAGTATCGTTACGCCAATGCATGGGGCGCTTTGGATGGTGGGATCCCTCGACTGCGCTCGGGATGACCGCTGGGTCGGACTTCGTTTGGTGGGATCCCTCGACTGCGCTCGGGATGACCC
>CAZELQ010000089.1:0-4006 GCA_964513195.1 uncultured Clostridia bacterium
CGTTGGAATTTAACGGGCAATCAATATTTTAAAAAGCGGTTTCCGAAAACCGCTTTTTTATTTTACAAATTTGTACTTATAATGTATAATCTATTATGTATAAGTATACACGGCAGGCAAAATATGGCTAAGCGTACGAGGGTGTTATCAAAAGGTACTATCGCGGTTATAATTACCTCTGTAATCGTCTGCCTTTTGTTCGCGGCGCTGCTCATATTAAACGCGTATATACCTTTAAGATATCTTACGGCGTATACCGTAACCGCTCATAAAAACCGTGAGAACGAAATGCGCGTGACGTTTATCGACGTCGGCTTCGGCGAAAGTATTTTAGTCGAGCTCCCCGACGGCAAGAATATGCTCATAGACGGCGGCAACGGCAATTACAAGAATAATCTTTCGCTTTTGGAGGCCTTGAACAGGCGCGGCGTAAAGATTATAGATTATCTTGTCTGCACGTCCGTAAAGGACGAGCACTGCGGCGGCCTTTCCGAAATACTTAAATATAAAACGGTAAAACAGGTCTTCGTGCCATATGTTAACAACACGCGTCTAACCGACGAATACCACTCGTTTATTAGCGCGGTGGAGGGCGGTGAGATTCCGCAGACTTACGCCTGCGTCGGCGAGGGAGAGGCGGGCGACGGCTACTTTTTCACGTTTCTTTCGCCGTCCAATTACCGCAGCCCGCTTTCCGAGTACGCGGTCATGAACGCCGACCCTTCGTCGGGCAATATAGAGGCCGCTTCGGTGATGGTTTGGCTGGAATACGCAGGCACTTCCTTTGCCTTTGTATCGGACGCCCGTGCCGAGACCTTTAAGCGCGTGGTAGAGGACTATAAATTGTGCGAAGAATTGGGAGCGCCCTATTGCGCGTTCGGCGGCGACAGCGTCGTCTTGCCCGATTGCGATATCGTGTCGGTTCCCTGCCACGGCGGCGAAGCCAATACGTATGCGCCATGGTACGATCTCGTCAAGCCCGAACAGGCGGTTATAAGCGTAGGCGAAAGCTTTTCGGACTACCCGTCGGCAATGGCGCTCTCCGACGTATGCCAATACGCCGACCCGCTTTACACAATGTACGACGGAAACGTGACTATTACGGTCACCGCAGACGGGTACACCGTCGAAAAGGAGAAAAAATGAAACTCACAACAGCAGGCGAATCGCACGGAAAGATGTTGGTCGGAATACTTGAGGGCGTTCCCGCGCAGCTGACCGTGAATATCGGTGAGATAGACGCATATCTTGCCCTCAGACAGGGCGGCTACGGCCGCGGCGGCAGACAGAAAATCGAAAAAGACAGGGTGGAAATTTTTTCGGGCGTACGCAATCTCGTAACGCTCGGCAGCCCGATAGCGTTCGGAATAAAAAATTCAGACTACGAAAATTGGAAAGCCGTTATGGCGCCCGAGGGCGCGGACGTGTCGCAAAGACGGCTCACCCGCGTGCGCCCGGGGCACGCCGACCTAACGGGTATGATTAAGTACGGCCACACCGACGCCCGAAACGTACTCGAACGCGCAAGCGCAAGGGAAACGGCCGTAAGAGTGGCCGGCGGCGCCATTGCAAGACAATATCTTGCCGCTCTCGGAATAGAGGTGTCGGGCTACGTAAAGTCGGTCTGCGGCCAATCGGACGGCAACTATCATGCGTTTAACGAGTTGGAGTCGGCAAAATCGCGGCCGCTTTATATGCTCGACGGAGAGGTTGAAGAGCGTGCGATGAAGCTTATAGACAAACTCAAACAGGACGGCGATACCGCCGGCGGCGTCATAGAAATCCGCGTAAGGGGCTTGAAGAGCGGCTTCGGCAGCTGTATGCGCTATGCGGAAAAGCTGGACGCTGTTCTCTGCGGCGCTCTTATGAGCGTGCAGGCGATAAAGGGGGCGGAAGTCGGCCTCGGCTTCGAAGCCGCGGCTTTGCCGGGAAGCAAGGTTCACGACGAAATTTTTAACGAGAACGGAAAATACGTGCGCCGCACTAACAACGCGGGCGGCATAGAGGGCGGTATGTCCAACGGCGAAGAAATAGTTCTCCGCGCCGCAATGAAGCCCATACCCACGCTAATGAAGGGGCTTAAAACGGTGGACGTCGCCACGGGCGATGCGGCAATCGCGGCGTCCGAGAGGAGCGACGTCGCCGCAATCGGCGCCTGCGAGATAGTTTTGGAAAGCGTGGTTTGCCTCGCCTTGGCCGACGTGGTTTCGGCGCGCTTGGGAGGCGATAATATGCAGGAGGTAAAGGCGCGCTACGCGCTTCTCTCGTAATGGAAGATATCGTTATTTCGACCCCTACCGTAAACAGCGTAATTCACTGCGGCAAGGGCGCTTTCGGCAGGTTTGCTCCCGCCGTGGCGCAAAAAAAGCCGTTTATAATTACCGACGGCAACGTCGCAAAAATCTACGGAGGGCTTATCAAGGAAACCTTCGGCGAGGCTCCGCTCCACGTTATTCCCGCGGGCGAGGCAAGCAAGAACACCGCGAGGCTTATAGCCATTTTAAAAGATATGGTAGAGCGCGGCGTAACGCGCTCCTCGACCGTAGTCGCGTTCGGCGGCGGTGTGGTGGGCGATATCGCGGGGCTTGCCGCGTCTTTGTATATGCGCGGAATAAACGTCGTGCAGATACCCACTACGTTGCTTGCGCAGGTAGACAGCTCCGTGGGCGGCAAAACGGCGGTAGATATGTGCGGCGTGAAGAACGTAATAGGCACGTTCTATCAACCCTCCGAGGTTATCGTCGACCCGATGTTTTTACAGACCCTGCCAAAGCGCGGGATAAGGTGCGGCCTCGGCGAGATTGTCAAATACGGCGGCATAGACGGGGAAATTTATTCCTGCCTTATTAACAACCGGAACCGCCTGTTCGATTCGGGCTTTTGGGAGGCGATAACCGCACCGTGCATACGCCATAAAGCAAAGGTCGTCTCCGGTGACGAGAGGGATTTGACGGGCGCAAGAAAAACGCTCAATCTCGGCCACACCACCGGGCACGCCTTCGAGCTCTGCTACAAGCGCAAGTCGCACGGCGAGTTCGTGCTTATCGGCATATATTACGAGCTTTATATCGCTTACAAAAAAGGGCTGTGCACGGAGAAGTACGCTTCGGACTTCCGCGCCCTCATAAAAAAGGTAATCGGCAGCGTGCCCGCATACGACGACGCGGAAAAGGCCGCGCGCATTGCAAAATACGATAAAAAGAACTCGGTGCAGACGACTATTTCCGTAGTCGCTCCCGCCGCCGTCGGAAAGAGCGAAGAAATAAAGCTTCCCGCCGACGAATACGCCGCCCTCGTTGCGGAGTGCGCAAGGGCGATAAAGGAGAAAAAATGGTAAAGCTTGCACTCATCGGAAAGGACGTCTCCCAGTCCACAAGTCCCAAAATCCACAATTTTATAGCGTCGCGCCTAAACCGCGAAATAACCTATGAAAAAATTTCCGTTCCGGAGGAGGAGTTCGAGGGTAGAATAGAGCAATTGCTGCGGGAATATGACGGAATGAACGTCACGATTCCCTATAAGCTCTCGGTTATTCCCCACCTTAAAAGCGTGCAGGGCGACGCCCTCGCTTTCGGCGCGGTCAACACGGTAATTACGGCTACGCGCACGGGCTACAACACCGACGGCATGGGCTTTATGCAGATGCTCGCCTCGCAGAACGTGGACGTAAAGGGCAAGCGCGTGCTTTTATTGGGCGCGGGCGGCGCGGGCAGGAGCGTGGCAAAAAAGCTCTTGGACGGAGGTGCGGAGCTGTATCTGTACGATAAAAACCGTAGCAACGCGGAAAAGGTCGCCGCGGAGTTTAAGGGAATAAACCTTTTAGACGGGGTTCTGCCCGCGGAATATTATTTGACGGTAAACGCCACGGGCGTAGGCATGCATAAGAGCGTCGGCGTCTCCCCCGTTTCCGAAGAGGTCGTAAGAGGCTGTACGGTTGCGGTCGACCTGATTTACGTTCCCGAAAAGAGCGAATTTTTGCGCCTCGCCGAAGCCAACGGCAAAAAGA
>CAZELQ010000090.1:0-3919 GCA_964513195.1 uncultured Clostridia bacterium
GCGCGCTCCGCCCCCTACGCACGAAAAAACGAAAATAAGCCGTGCGCGAAAAAATTTCGCGCACGGCTTTATTCCGCTCATAATTTTAATTTTCTCAGCCGTTAACCAAAGCTACTGCCTTTTTGGTCGCTTCCCTTATCTCGTCGGGCGTGCCCTTCATCATCCAGCTGCCGCCGCAGGCGAGAATCTTGTCATATGCGAGGTATTCCAGAATGTTGTCCGCCGAAATGCCGCCCGTGGGCATAATCTTAAGGTAGGGGAACGCCGCGCAGATTGCCTTTATGGTTTTAAGGCCGCCGTAGTTGGAGGCAGGGAAGAATTTAAGCGTGGTAAGCCCCTTTGCGATTGCCGCCATTGCCTCCGTGGGGGTTACGATGCCGGGCAGATATAACATATTGTGCTCCGCACAGCAGTCCGCAACCTCTTCGGAGAAGCCGGGGGAAACGATAAACTTGGAACCCGCGGCGATTGCCTTTTCGCACTGCTCGCGGTTTATAACGGTACCCGCGCCCACAAACATATCGGGGAAGTTTTTAACGGTGAGCTTAATCGCTTCCTCCGCGCACGCCGTACGGAAGGTTATTTCCGCGCAGGGCAGCCCGCCGTCTACGAGAGCCTGCATTTTGGGCAACGTTTCTTCGATTGAATTGAGCACCACTACGGGCACAATCTTCATTTTTTTGATTTGTTCTAATTTTTGTTCGTTGGTCATTTTTATATGCCTCCAATCATTTTATTGCAAGACATATTATATCATACGGGTTAAACGATTGCAAGACCCACCGGACAGATTTTTTCTTATAAATAGCTTTTAAGCTTCTTTTCGAAGCCCTCTTCCATTCCGATAAGGTCGACTAAGAGCTTCTTTATTTCGCCGTCCATAATCTTTTCGCCGTCGGTGAGCGAGGTCTTTAACGAGGTTATGCCGTTCACCGTGCCCTTTATCATCATTTGTGCGATATTCTGTCTCGACGAGTCGGTTGCGGCGTTCATCTTTATCGCGCTCCACATCATCGCCTTCTTTATGGGCGAGGGTTCCCTCAGGTCGAGGTCGAACTTCTTTGCAAGCTGCGCCGCCTCGGAGCAAACCTTTTCGTATTCCTCGTGCTGGCGCATAAGCTCCTCTTTCATCGTTTCGTCCTCCACCTCGGGCAAAAGGTCTACTATAGAGGTGAGTCCTATCTGTGCGTTACGGTAGATTTCCGCGAGTATCTCGCTGTCGCTTTTCATATTTGCCATATAATTTTTCTCCTTTGTTTTTATATTGCGCCGTCCGCAAAATTATATGCGTCCGCAGGTAAAATTGCTTGACTTAAAAATTTCGGTGTGATATATTTAACCTCGAGCCGTTCGGAACGGGCTTTTTAAGTGCGCAAAAATTAACGCCGCGCCGCCTACGCCTTTGGCAATTCTGTATCCGACGAGACTGGTTAGAGGAGGATTTTTATGTACGCGATTTTTGAAAACGGAAGCAAGCAGTACAAGGTTTCCGTCGGCGACACCGTCAAGGTGGAAAAGCTGGACGCCGCAGTGGGCGCAACCGTCAAGTTCCCCGTTATTTTAACGGCGGACGAAAAGGGTATTCAGGTTGGCAAAGAGGTTGAAAAAGTTACCGTTTCCGCCGAGGTTGTCGCCCAGGGCAAGGACAAGAAGATTATCGTCTTCAAGTACAAGTCCAAGAAGAACGAGAGGAAAAAGCAGGGTCACAGACAGCCCTACACCGCCATCAAGGTGACGGCTATCGGCGTGCCCGAAAGCAAAAAGGTTGCCAAAAAAGTTGAGGCCGTAGCCGAAGAAGAGGCTGCCGCACCCGAGAAAAAGACGGCCGCCAAGAAAACGGCAACGGCCAAACCTGCAACCGCCAAAAAGACGGTTTCCGCGGCTGCGGAAGACAAGCCCGCAACCAAGAAGCCCGCAGCCAAGAAGACGGCGGCGCCCAAGGCCGAACAAGATTAAGGAGAGTGAAGCTTACTATGTTATTCATTAAGTTATTCGCCCACAAGAAGGGCGGCGGTTCCACCGACAACGGCAGAGACAGTAATCCCAAATACTTAGGTATCAAGCGCGCGGACGGGCAGAAAGTGCTTGCAGGCAATATTCTCGTCAGACAGCGCGGTTCCAAGTTCAAGCCCGGCAACAACGTAGGCATCGGCAAGGACGATACGCTGTTCGCCTTAACCGACGGCACCGTTAAGTATGAGAGAGTCGGCAAGGACGGCAAGCAGGTTTCGGTATACCCTATCGCCGAATAATTTAAAAAAAGCGGGGCGGGGCGATTGCCCCGCTCTTTTGTTTTTCGCCTGCCCATAAGATAGACAAAACGGACTTTTAATGATATAATACGGGTATGAACGATATCGTATTCGCGTACCGCCCCTCCGGTTCGGGGAGCGTGAACGACGTAAGGTACGCCAAGTGCTTAAAAGTTTCCGCCCCCGCGGAGGACGGCGTGGTTTTGTATATCGACCGCCCCCTCCTGCCCGCGGCAATCAAGGAGTTTACGGCAAGGGCCGGAGACGGCTTTCTGTGCGACGCCATATGCGAGGCCGAAAGGCGGCTTAAAGAGTCGGGAGCAGGCGGCGCGGTCGTTTCGGCGTTGGGCGATTTAATCGTCGCGTTCATTGCCGAATACAGCAAAATCAAGCTTCACCCCGTTGCGGCGGCCCTGAAAGCGGACATCGAGAAGAATTTTTCCGATTCCACCTATTCCGCCGACGTGGGTATACGCAAGCTGCCATTAAACTACGACTACGTGCGCAAGCTGTTTAAAAGGGAAATAGGCGTAACCCCGCACGAATATCTGAACGAGCTGCGGATGGAGAGGGCGCAAAAGCTTATTTCCGGCGGCGTTTCGAACAGCTACTCCAACTATACGGTTTCGCAGGTGGCCGAAGCGTGCGGCTTTGCCGAACCTCTGTACTTTTCGCGCGTGTTCAAACAACGCTTCGGGCAATCGCCCATGCAGTATGCGAAAGACATATTAAGAAATCAGTGACGGATCCTGCGTCCGTTTTAGGTGTTACTAATGAAATACAAGGTTTTATTCAACCCCATTGCGGGTAACGTCGAGGACGTCGGCTTTTTCGTCGATTTGAAGGAAACGCTCAAGGGCGACGAGCTTACTTTCGTAGACCTTACGACGGTAGATTACGTGGAGCTCCTCACCGGGGAGAGCGACGAGGGCGTTATAATTGCGGGCGGCGACGGTACGCTGAACCGCTTCATAAACGTCACCGCGGGTATGGAGATAAAGCGCCCCGTGTTATTCTATGCGGCGGGCAACGGCAACGACTTTTGGACGGACATAGGCAGGAATATAGGCGACGCGCCCATAGATATCGCCCCCTATATCAAGGATTTGCCCACGGTGGAAGTTAACGGCAAGACGAGCAAGTTTATAAACGGCGTAGGCTTCGGAATAGACGGCTACTGCTGCGAGGTAGGCGACAAGCTGCGCGCAAAGGGCAAAAAGGTCAACTACACCTCAATCGCCGTGAAAGGCTGCCTATTCACCTTCAAGCCGAAGAACGCAACCGTCACCGTCGACGGAAAAAAGTATTACTTTAAAAAGGTATGGATTGCCCCCACGATGAACGGCAGAATGTACGGCGGCGGAATGTTGCCCACTCCCTCGCAGGACAGATTGAACGAGGCGCGCACCGTAAGCCTGTGCGTATTCCACGGCGCTGGCAGACTCAAAACTTTGATATTATTCCCGTCCCTTTTCAAGGGCGAACACGTCAACAAAAAGAAAAACACTGTCATTTTGCAGGGGCACGAAATAAACGTGAGATTTTCTCAACCCTGTCCGCTTCAGATTGACGGCGAAACGGTACTGAACGTAACCGAGTATACGGTAAGAAGCGCGAAGTAAAATTTAAGCAAATTGTCTGTCGTCATTGCGAGGAGCGAAGCGACG
>CAZELQ010000091.1:0-3897 GCA_964513195.1 uncultured Clostridia bacterium
CCGAAAAATCGGCGGAAAGTATGGAAGGCGCAACCTTTATTTTCATAATCTTCTCCTTTCGGTTATTTGGCGCTTGTTTTCAAAGACCGAGATAGCTTGCCCGCAGCTGGCCGCAGGCGGCGTCAATGTCCGAGCCCGTTCGGCGGCGCAGGGTTGCGGAGAGCCCGCCCTTTTCAAGAAGTCCCAAAAAGCGGTATGCCTGCCTTTCGTCGGCCTCTTTCAAGGTGCGCTCCTTGACCTCGTTCAGTCTGATAAGATTTACGTGGCACGGCCTGCCCCTAAGTAGCGCGATAAGCTCGTCCGCGTGGCGTTCGTCGCAATTTTCTCCGTCTATCAGCGCGTATTCGAAGATGTAGCGTCTGCCCGTCTTTTCAAAATAATTATCGCACGCTTTAAGAATTTCGGCAATGCTCCACTTTTTGGCAACGGGCATAGTCCGCGCCCTCTCCGCGTCGGTCGTGGAGTGCAGGGAAACGGTCAGATTCACGGGCAGATTTTCCTCGGCGAGGTCGTACATTTTATCTACCAATCCGCAGGTTGACAGCGATATATTACGGGGGGAAATATTTATTCCGCCCTCCGCCGACACGTTCTTGAGAAAGGTTATTACGTTGTCGTAATTGTCCAGCGGTTCCCCGCTTCCCATTAAGACGATATTTGTAACGCCTCGCTTTTTGCCCTCGCGGTGAAGGGCGTTCACCGTCAAAACCTGCGCCAGAATTTCGCCCGAGGTCAAATCCCTCACTCTGCCGCCCAAAGTGCTCGCGCAGAACTTACAGCCCATGCGGCACCCCACCTGCGTGGAAACGCACTGGGTGTTGCCGTACTTGTAGCGCATAAACACGCCCTCTATAATGTTGCCGTCGGCGAGGCGGAAAAGGTACTTTTCTGTTCCGTCGGTGCTTTTAAGGGTCTTCACTATCTCTATCGTCCGTTCCTCGAACTCCGCCGCAAGACTTTCCCTCAAACCCGACGGCAGCACGGCGATTTCGCCTATGCCTTTGCCCTGCATAAGCCCGTCGTAAAGCTGTTTGGCGCGGAATTTCTTTTCCCCGCGCGACATAATCAGCTCTTCGAGTTCCGATAAGTTCAAGTCCTGTATAATCTTTTTCATTTCACAAACCGTAATCGGGCGCCGAAGCACCCTTATTGCGCGTAAAGGCGGTCAGATAGAAGCCCGCGCCCAGCGATATATGCGGCAGAAATTGCAGGCCGTATGCCGTTTTCCTATGTTCAAGCGGCGAATCGGGAACCGAGAGGGAGAAGTTCTTATTTCTCCCGAGAAAGCCGACCGCGGCCGAATCGTTCTCCTCGGGAAGAAGCGAGCACGTGGAATAGTAGAGCGTGCCTCCCTCCTTGACGTAGCGCGCACAGTTGTCGAGAATTTTAGCCTGCACGGCGCAGAGCGAAGCGACGTCCTCTTCGCTTCGGTTTAGCTTTATATCGGGATTTTCGTTTATGACCCCCGTCCCCGAACAGGGCGCGTCGCACAGGACGGCGTCGAACTCACCCTCCCATTCGGGCTTAAATACCGTACTGTCGCAGGTGACGGGCGTCACGTTTTTCACTCCCATGCGGTCGCAATAGCTTTTTATAAGTCCGGTGCGGTGCGGGTGAAGCTCGCACGCGGTGATATAGGCGCATTTTTCCGATAGATATACCGACTTCCCGCCGGGCGCCGCGCAGGCATCCAAAAGGCGTTCGGCGGGCAATATGGCGTTGCAAATGGCGATTGAGCCAACCGACTGAAAGGTATAATCGCCCGCAAAAAAGCCCTCGTCGCGCCCGAAGTTTTTAAAGACGTACACGCCCCCGAACGGGGTTTTTACGTGCTCCCTTTCAAGATATTTTTCCTCTCCCCTCTTAAAGCGCACGCATACGCCGGGCGACGGCGCGGAGAGGATTTGCTCGCACTCGCCCTTGTAGCTGCGCCTGAGTTTTTTGACAAGCCACTGCGGAGCGGAACATTTAAGCGAGATTGCCTCCGTTGCGTTTTCGGGCAGGGGCGGAACCTTATAGCCGCGCAGAAAGCCGTTCACGAAGCCCGCCGCGCCGCCTTTTCCCAGCTTTTTACACAGCTCCACAGCGCTGTCCACGACCATATAGCCGTGCTTGCCCATAAACTCAAGCATATAGAGCGCGATTTTTAAAATGAGCTTTATCGACGCCTTGGGCGGGGTGTGCGCGTTGGAGGAGATAAGCCAATTCAGATAGATATCTTTTTCGACGACGCCGTAGCAGATTTTTACCGTGCGCGCCTTGTTCAATGGCTCCACCGGCGTTTCAGCAACGGCCTGTTTCAGGAATTTGCCCCCCGAATATACCTTAGATAACACGAAATAGGGGTCAGTAAGCGGATTAGTCAAATTTGTCGCCCGCCTTAATCTTTCTGCCGTTTACCGCGTCCGCCGCGGAAAGGGGCTTTCCGCCCGCAAACTGAAGCCGCAAAATTTTAACCGCGCCCCGTCCGCACGCGACTGCTATTCCCCTCTTGTCCGCCCAAAGCACCGTACCGCTTTCGCCGTCTCCCTCGCACCTTTCGGCTTTCAACAGATTGACGGGCGCGCCGTTGAGGTCCGCGAACGCTGCGGGCGACGGGCTCATAGCGTTTATGAGATTCGCAACCCGAACGTCAGGCGCACCGAAATCCACCCTTGCGTCCTCTTTTCGTATCTTTTTGCAGAAGGTCGCCAAGCCCTCGTCCTGAATGAGAAGTTTGGGTTGCTCTCTCTCTAAAATTTCCACCGCCTCGACCGCCGCCTCCGCAGAGAGGGCGGAGAGCTTTTCGCTCAGCTCGCCGCAGGTCATACCGCCCACGGGGCACCTTTTGACGAGGAGAACCGCGCCGCTGTCCAAGGCAAGCTCGGTCTTCATTACGGTTACGCCCGTATACTCTTCCCCCGCAAGTATGGCCGATTGAATGGGGCTGGCGCCGCGGAATTTGGGCAAAAGCGAGGCGTGCAGATTGTACACGCCCATAGGGAACGAGGAGAGCACGGCTTCGCTTAAAAGCTGCCCGTAGGCGCAGGTTATCATAAGGTCGGCGCCTATCGCGGCGACCTCTTCCGCGTGGCATCCCACCCTGTCGAAACCGTATACGGGAATACCGCGGGAGAGCGCGAAGCTCTTTACGGGCGTCGGCGTCAAAACGCGCTTTCTGCCCGTTATTTTATCGGGCTGGGTTATAACTGCGACCACCTGCTTGCCGCTTTCGAGCAGCGCGCGCAGGGGTGCGACGGCGTATTCGGGCGAGCCCGCATAGACGATTTTCATTTTTTTGCCCTCAATTCTGTTCGTTATCGTACATCTCTTCGGCGCGGTCTACGTAGAGTATGCCGTCCAGATGGTCGAATTCGTGGCACATACAGCGGGCAAACAGGTCTGTGCCCGTTACGGTATGCTTCTTTCCGTTTCTGTCGCGGTATTCGGCCTTGACCTTCTGCGGGCGGGTGACCACGCCGTACTTGCCCTTTACCGATAGGCACCCCTCGGTGCCGCGCTGTTCGCCCTTTGCGGAGAGAATTTTGGGGTTGACCATCTCGAAGTAACCCTCTTCAAGGTCGATTACCACCACTCTTAAGTTGACGCCTATCTGGGGCGCGGCAAGCCCCGCGCCGTCCTCCTTGCGGACGGTCTCCTTCATATCGTCCAGAAGAGCGGCGAGCGCGCCGTCGAATTTTTTAACTTCCTCGCACTTTTTTCTCAACGTATCGTCTCCTATCTGCACGACGTATCTGTATGCCATAAAACTCTCCTTTTTTATGATTGATTTTTCTTAAATAATCACGTTGCCGCCAAAAATCACACTTTTTGGCAGGCAGACCCAATTTGCAAACACTTTTGCCTCAGTAGGTGAGGCGCACGATTTCTGATAATCGAGGGCTAAACCTATCGTGC
>CAZELQ010000092.1:0-3826 GCA_964513195.1 uncultured Clostridia bacterium
CTTGTTCATTTCGCCGAGACCCTTATAGCGTTGAAGCTCGAACTTCCCGTCGGGGTGTTCCTCGCGGAATTTTGCAAGCGCGGCGTCGTCGTAGAGATAGGTGTCCTCTATGTTCTTGCCCGACACCTTGTATAGGGGCGGCTGGGCCGCGTAAACGTGACCGTTTTCAACCAACGGACGCATATAGCGGAAGAAAAAGGTTAGAAGAAGTATTCTTATGTGGGAGCCGTCGACGTCGGCATCGGTCATTATGATGATTCGGTCGTAACGCAACTTGCTTTCGTCGAAGTTTTCCTGTATGCCGCAGCCGAACGCGGTAATCATGGCCTTGATTTCTTCGTTTTCCAATACGCGGTTAATGCGTACCTTTTCAACGTTTAAAATTTTGCCTCTCAGGGGCAATATGGCCTGAAAACGCCTGTCCCTGCCCTGCTTTGCCGTGCCGCCCGCAGAGTCGCCCTCTACGATATAAATTTCGCACAATTCGGGGCGCTTATCGGAACAGTCGGCAAGCTTGCCGGGGAGCTTGGTGGATTCGAGAATACCCTTACGCCTCGTTTCTTCTCTCGCAAGCCTTGCGGCGTCGCGGGCGCGCTGGGCGGTAATACAGCGCATTACGAGCTCTCTCGTTTCGGCGGGGTGTTCTTCGAGGTAAGTGCCGAATTTGTCGACCACCGCCTTCTGCACGAAGCCCCTTACGTAGGTCGAGCACAGCTTGCTCTTTGTCTGGCTTTCGTACTGCGCGTCGGCAATCTTTACGGAAACGACGGCCGTAATGCCCTCTCTCACGTCTTCGCCCGAGAGTTTGTCGTTTTCCTTGAGAATATTCATCTTGTGACCGGCGTCGTTTATTACCTTTGTGAGCGCCGCCTTGAAACCTTCGAGGTGAGTGCCGCCGTCCGGCTGGCGTATATTATTCGAGAAGGGAAAAATCTGTTCCGTATAGCCGTCGTTATATTGAATGGCGACCTCCAAAAATTTGTCGTCGCCCTCGCTCTCCTCGAAATATACGGGCTGGGCGAACAGTACGTTTTTGCCCTCGTTGATATCTGTAATAAAGTGAACGACGCCGCCCTCGTAGCAGAAGCTATCGGTTCTGACCTTTTCACCGCGGTAGTCGGTTAAGGTAAGCGTAAGCCCCTTGTTGAGATAGGAAAGCTCCCTTAAAAGGGTTTTGAGCGTTTCGTAGTTGAAGTCGGTTGTTTCGAACATCGTCGGGTCGGGGTGGAAACAAATAGACGTGCCCGTTTCTTCGGTGTCCCCGACGATTTTAAGAGGCTCTTCGGGAACACCCTCGTGATAGACCTGACGGAACTTGTGCCCGAGCTGGCAGACCTCGGCAATCAACGTGTCGGAAAGCGCGTTGACGCAGGAGACGCCGACGCCGTGCAGGCCGGAGGAAATTTTGTAACCGCCCGCCTTGTTGCCGCCGCCGAATTTGCCGCCCGCGTTGAGGTTGGTCAAGGCGAGCTCTACGCCCGATATACCCTCTTCCTCGTTTATGCCCGTAGGTATGCCTCTGCCGTTGTCCTTGACGGTACAACAGCCGTCCGCCGATATGGAAACCTCGATACGGTCGCAGTAGCCCGCAAGCGCCTCGTCGATTGAGTTATCGATAACTTCCCTGACCATACAGTGAAGTCCCTTTTCGTCAGTAGGTCCGATGTACATTCCGGGGTGTTCCCTGACGGGCTCCAACCCCTTTAACGCTTTCAGGCTGTTGGCGTCGTAATCCGCCTGCACTTTCAAAGACATATTTGCACCTCTTTTTTCGTTTATTTACCGCACCCGTAAACGCGGTAAATTTTTATTTTATTTATTATACCATATTATTAGAAATATGGCAAATGTTTGGCCGAATTTTACCTCGGAAAAAACGCATTAAAAAAGCGCGTTTCCGCCATACTGAAATTATGGAAAAACACTGCTTTAACAAAAACGTAAAAAATTGGGGCGAGGGGCAAATTTACGAGTGCGAAAATTGCGGCAATCACGTATGCAAAACGTGCGCCGTCATATGGAACGGGGTCTGCCCGCATTGTTTCGGAAGGCTGCTTCGTATTAGCTGAAAACACCCCGCCGAAGCGGGGTAAATAATCTATTTTTTGTCCTCGTATTCTCCGGGGAGATAATCGATTATATCTTTATAGCGCAGGAAATATTTGTACGCTTCGGAATCGTTGCCGACGTCGAGGTAGTATTCGTATCTGAGCTGGGTTAAGATTATGAAATTTATGTCGTCCTCGGGCAGCTGGGGTACGTCTAACAGCATACTCTCGTCAATCTCTCTGAGGCGGGTACCCGAACGCACCATGCCCTGCACCCGCAAAACGGTGAGCATAACCTGCGCCGTGGGCTTGCCCGTTATTACCTCCCATAGGGCGAGACCGTCGGTCTTACCGCTCTTATACTCCACGGGGGCGGCGTTGACTATGAATTGGTATAGCGCGTACGGAAGGGGTATACAGAACAGCACGGGAACGGAGGGCGAAACAATGGAGATTATTCCGAGAACTATGAGGAGCATATCGAAAAACAAACCCGCGCCCGCCGTGAGAATGAAGCGGAGCTTCATAGCCTTTTTGCCGTTGGGGTAAATTTCCACCGACGAGCTTTTGAATATACGCAGCTTTGGCGGCTTTACGCCCATAGAACAGCAGGCGCCGACGAGGAAGTGCGCGCCCTCGTGTATCATTTCGGAGACGGCGGCGCCCAAAAAGAGCAAGACGATATACAGCGGAATCAGAGCGTACAGCTCCGCGTCTTTGATATTTATCTGCGTGCAGAAAGCATAGCCGCCCCAAGCCGCAACCGCAACCGCAAGAACGGCCGCCACCGTTATTATCACTGTGTTTTTCATAGGAAAGTTACCTTAAAATACATTTTAACACACCGACCGCCCCAAGTAAAGGCTTGCGCGCAAAATTATTTTGCTTGAGACGCGAGCCGAGCGGCATAGCCCTCGAGATTGTCGCTCTCCGAAACGGTGACCTCTTCTATGCCGAATAAATCCATTACCGAGGCCATAAGCTCCGCACCGCCGCCTATAAGGTCGGCAGAGGCACTGCAAATGGTAGACGCCCTGATTTCCTCCACCGCCGTGTTACATAATTTTTCGGCGAGGGCATGTATTTCCTTGGCTGAGAGGCGCGTGCCGCTTATTATTTCCGGACGGTATTCCCTTAAACCGTGTTTGATTGCGCCCAGACGTGTGGCCGTACCGCCCACCGCGTACATTTTAAACCCCGAAAAATCGGCCTTGGGGTAGCAGGCGGTTTTCCGCGCGATAAACTCTTTGATTTTGTTATAGTCGCGCCCCGCGCCGTCAAGTATTCGCACGGTGCCCACGTTTGCGCTGTACGTGTAGATAACCTTGCCGCCCGAACGCACGGTGACCTCGGTGCTGGCGCCGCCCACGTCGATTATTCCGCCGTCGTAGGTTCCGAGCGCGCCGTTAAGCCCCACCTCTGCCTCTTGGGCGCCGCTCAAAACCTCTACGCGCACGCCGCATAGAGCCTTGACCGTTTCAACGAACTCCGCGCCGTTTTCCGAGGAGCGCACGGCCGCCGTCGCATAGGCGTAAACGCCTTCCGCGCCGCCTTTTTCCGCTTTATCCTTAAATTCCTTAACGGCAAGCGCAGTGCGATCTATGGCCTCTTTTTTGAGGCGGGGCGAAAAATTCAGCCCGTCGCCGAGGCGGGTGGTCTTCATCTGCTTATATAAAGTTTTTCCGTCCGCCCACAGCATCAGGCGAACGGAATTGGAACCGATATCTATTACACCGATTTTCATAAATCAGTTATTCTCCGAGCCGAGTATTCCCAAG
>CAZELQ010000093.1:0-3671 GCA_964513195.1 uncultured Clostridia bacterium
ATGCGCAAAAAGTACGGCTACTGAAAAAAGTGCAAAAAACTTCCAATAATTTCGTTGCATAACCTTCCTTCTTACGCACATTCTAATTGCACGGAGGAAGGTTATGAATTTTGACGACACACAGACCTATTTGAATTTGGCACGCAGCTTCGCCGGCGAAAGTCAGGCGGGTATGCGCTATCAGTTAATTGCAAGAGAGGCGACGGCGCAGGGTTACGTTGCGCTTGCCGACGAGATTAAGACGCTTGCAAAGAACGAGACGGTTCACGCGAGAAGATTTTTCGAAGAACTTACCAAGCGCGGACAAAAGCTTGACAACATTGTCATCGACGCCGGTTACCCCTATCATACGGGCGACCTCGTTGAGATGCTCAGACTTGCGCGCGAGGACGAGAAAAACGAACACGCCAGAATTTACCCCGAATTTGCAAGGATTGCAAGAGAAGAAGGTTTTAAAGACGTTGCGGCGCTGTTCGATTTGATTGCCAACGTGGAAAAACATCACGAACAGATTTTCAACTATCTTCACGAAGCGATGGAAAGCGGCAACCTGTACAAGAACGAGAGCCCCATACTTTACGTCTGCAAGGAATGCGGGCATATGCACACGCTGAAAGAGGCGTGGACGGTTTGCCCTCTGTGTAAGTCAAGTCAGGGCTTCGTTGCCATACACCTTCCTTACGCAAAGGAGAATGTATGAAGAAAGCTAACAACACTGAAAACAAGCAGAACAAGCAGTCCAACAAGAGCTGCTCCTCTTCCAAAAGCACTAAGAACTGCAAGTAATCGTTTTTTCAGCCATGACGACCCGTTCGGAAGTTACACGGGTGTTTGTGAGAACGTTCACGACAAGCCCGTGCAGGATGCAGACGACCTGTAATACCTACGGGTAAAGGGGGCCGACCGCAATTTTTTGCGGTCGGCGCTTATTTTTACCCTTTTTCAAAGCACCCGCTGCGCCTGAATAAAATAGTCCCGGCGCGCGGAACTGATTTTTTCTATCTTCGCGTAATCGGAAGCCGTGTGCAGAATGTAGTTGTCGCCGAGGTACAGCGCGACGTGACCCACTCTCTCTATGCCCGTGTTGTCCTTGCGGGAAGCGTTGGTAAAAAACATTAAATCGCCCCGCTTAAGGTCGCCGTACCCAACCGTTTCGCCCTGATAAATCTGCGTGCGCGTATTCACCTGCAGGTTAACGCCCGCGCCCATCTTGAAAATGTATTGCATAAGCGACGAGCAGTCAAACGCGGCCGTCGTGAATCCGGATAGGCGGTTGCCGTTGCCGTCCATATAACGGGTGGCGCCGTATACGTACTCCACGCCCATATATTTGCAACCCTCGGCAATTACCCTTTCCACGTCGGCGTTCGTACTCTTTTCAAAGCTGACCAAAGTGCAATAATCGGCGTATATGTAGGCCTCTTTGCCCTTGAATATGGTTTTATACCAATTCCCGTTTTTGCCTGAATAGGCAAACAGCGTGCCCTTCTCGGCAACGCCTAAAGAGGCATAACCCGTACCGGCGCCCCGCCTCACGTTTACCCCGTCGCCGGTAGACTTTATATAGCTTACCGTCTCCGCCTGGGGCCGGACGTAAGCGGGGGCGGGTGTGGTGTTCTCCTGCCCCTCGGCTGTCTCTTCGCTCTCCCCGGGCAAGACGGGTTCGGTAGTTTCCCCTTCGGACGGCTCGCCCGCAATCTCGGTATGTACTTCGGTTTTATCTTCCTTTTTGGCACAAGCCGCCGGCGGCGCTACCGCTATAATAAGCGCCAGCGGCAAAATTAAAATCCTGCGTTTCATAACTAAATTATAAAACTCAGGCGGTCGGAAAGCAATGCAAAATTTTTGCCGTAAATACCAATAAAAGGAAATTACCCCGCACATATGTGCGGGGTAATCGTACAACTTCCTATTATTCGATGCCCTCGTTGAGCTTAGCAAGCAGCTTTTCCAAATCGTTGCCGTGTACGAAAACGGCCTCCTCGATGGTCTCGCCGTGAGCCATAGCGCAACCTATGCAGTGCATGCCTACCGCCTGCAGAATTTCCGCGCTGTTGGGGTTAATCTTGAGGCAATCGGCAATAAGTGTGTCCTTGGTTATCTTAGCCATATTATATATACTCCTATGTTAAAAATTATTCTTCTTTTTCGGCGTTTTCATTCATCTCTTCTTCGGAGACGACTACGACGGTGAGCTCGGTGATTCTTCTGAACTCGGTTTTGGAAATTGTGATTTTAAGGTTTTTATACGAGCACGTATCGCCCGTTTCGGGAACCTTGCCCAGCATGTCTATAACCCAGCCGCCGACCGAGGTGCTGTCGTTATCGATTTCGCCCAAGTCGAAATATTCGCTGAACGCGTTGACCGCCGTCGAACCGAGCACCTTGAATTCCGTGTCCGTAACCTTGGTTATGTCGGAGAGCACGTCGTCGTGTTCGTCCCATATCTCGCCGACAAGCTCCTCCAAGATATCTTCCATCGTGACTATGCCGACGGTATCGCCATACTCACCCGAAACGACGGCCATATGCGACTTGCTCTTCTGAAGCTGCTGCAATACCGCCGAAAGCTTGGTGGTAGAAACTATGAATACCGCGGGCTTTGCCGCCTTTTCCAGCGAGAAATTCTTTTCCCCGCGCTGTTTTATGAAGTCCTTTTCGTGAAGTATGCCGACTATATTGTCGATACTGCCCTTATACACGGGCAGACGCGAATAGCGCGTTTCCAAGAATATTTCGTCGACCTCGCTTACGGGCGCGTCCGCGTCTACCGCAACGACGTCAACCCTCGGCACCAATATGTCCTTGACCTCGAGGTCGTTGAACTCTATCGCGCTTCTTATAAGGTCGCTCTCCTGCGCGTTAATTCCGCCCTCCTGCTCGGCCTCTTCGACCATGATTTTAAGCTCGTCGTCGGTAATCGTGCTGTCTTCCTTGTGCTTGAAAATCTTTAAAAGCAGCTTCTTCCACAGTCCGAACAAGTACGTGAAAGGGAAGAAAAGGTACATGAGCGCGTTTATTATAGGCGCCGAAAATCTTGCGAAGCCCTCGGGGAATTCCTTGGCGAGCGTCTTGGGCGATATCTCGCCGAATATCAGGATTACCACCGTCAGAATTACCGTTGACAGCGTGGTCGCCAACCCCTCGTTACCGTGTATAAGATTGGTAAGCAACAGGGTGAAGAGCGCCGAAGCGAGAATATTTACTATGTTGTTGCCTATCAATATGGTGGTAAGCAATCTGTCATAATTATCGGAAAGCTTGAGTACGCGCTTAGCGCCCTTGTCGCCGTCCTCCGCCTTTGCCCTGAGCCTTATTTTGTTTACTGCCGTAAAAGCCGTTTCGGTCGCCGAAAAGTAGCCCGACAGTATAATACATACTATTATAACTATTAAAAATGCAATTTGCGTTCCTGTCATTACGTCCTCCGTCAAAATTTAAAAGCCAATAAAACGCCTTTTAAAGTTTGAGCAGGATTATATTCAACGCAAAATGCGCCCGCAAATATCTTGGGGGCGTAACCGAAAACTGCAAGCGACAACTTCGTCGCTTAGATGGGTCGTCCATAATCTCCTCTTGGTAAATTAGCATACGGAAGTATATTTTGCGTTAAAATTAACCGCAATGCCTTATACGAAAGCTATTATAGCATATATTTTATACAAATGCAA
>CAZELQ010000094.1:0-3516 GCA_964513195.1 uncultured Clostridia bacterium
GCGTAGCGTAACGGTGATGAGGGTTGGCTATTTGTGTCCTTTTATACAATGCGGCAAGGTCTAAGTCAAGTAAAAACGTTTCGTTTTCGCGCGTGCGCCCGTAATTGGCTTGACAATCGGCACAAAAAAGCCGTATTATTCTTAGTATGAAGAATTATAGTTTGAAGTTAGCCGCGGCCGATATAGCCGAGTGCGCAGTGTTTGTCGCTTTAATGGTAGCTGGTGCCTATATAAAAATCCCGTTTCCGCTCATGCCCCTGACCTTCCAGACGGTGTTTGCCGTCCTGTCCGGTTTGATTCTGGGTACGAAAAAAGGTATTATCTCAATGACAGCCTACGCCGTCCTCGGCTTAGTAGGTATTCCCGTGTTTGCGGGCGGCGGCGGAATCCAATACGTGGTAATGCCTTCGTTCGGCTATATATTGGGGTTTATCGCCTCCGCAGGCGTTGCGGGCATCGCCGCTAAGGGCAATAAAAGGCTGTGGCAGATAATAATAATTTCCCTGCTCGCCTTCCTGAGCGACTACGTTTTCGGCATCGCCTACTTTATCGCCGTATGGCAGCTTTCGGGTTACGAGGGCCTGTGGCACGCAGTGGTTACATACAACCTCGTCTATATGCCCAAGGACGCGATTTTGTGCGTGTTGGCGGCGTTTTTGTCCGCGGCAATCTCGCCCGCAATAAGAAAGATACGCCGCAAGAGCGCGGTACGCGTGCGGAAAGAGCGCGATAGCGACGCCGCAAAATAAACCTTTTCGGCGGCCGCCGCGTATTTATGTGTTATGCAAAATACGCTTTCGGTTATAAATCTTTCGGCGATTGCCTCCAACGCAAAATTGGTTAAAAATTTAATTTGCGGCCGCTTTTTTTACGCCGTAATCAAGGCCGACGCCTACGGGCACGGCGCCTTGGAGGTAGCAAGAGAGCTCGAGCCAATAGCCGACGGCTTCTGCGTTGCCATTGCCGACGAGGGGGTAGCCCTAAGGGTCGGCGGAATCTCCAAGCCTGTTTTGGTGTTGGCGCCGCCTCTCGATTGCGACGACGCGGCAAAGCTTTCGTTCTATTCGCTTACGCCCGTAGTCGGCGACGTAAAAAGCGCCTCGCTGGTCAAGGGTATGCCCTGTCACGTTGCGATAAATACGGGAATGAACCGTTACGGCTGCTTCGGAGAAGAGCTTGAAAAGGTCTTGGAAATATTGCCCGAGGGCAGTGCGGAGGGAGTGTTTTCCCACCTGTACCGCGCCGGGGACGAAGCCGACTGCTTATCTCAGCTTAAGGCCTTTAACGTAGCCGAAAGGAGGGTTAAACGGCACAGCCCGAACGCCTTTGCACACCTCGCGGCAAGCGGTGGGATTCTGCGTGGCGGCGAATATCTGAAAGAGGGCGTGCGTTGCGGCATAATGCTGTACGGCTACGCGCCGTGCGGCTTTAAGGCGGACGGCCTGAAAAAAGCGCTCACCGTCTATGCGCCCCTGTCGCAAAGAACGCGCGTTTTCGGCGGCGGAGTAGGCTATAACAGAGCCGATAGGCACTACGAAGAGCTGTATACCTACCGCCTCGGTTACGCCGACGGCTTTGCGCGCACCCATCCCCTCGGCGAAAAGACGCTCTGCATGGACGCCTTTATAAGCTGCGAGCAAAAAAATTTACTTCCCGTCTTTACCGACGCGGACGAGTACGCCGAAAGGCTCGGCACAATCTCCTACGAGGTGCTGTGCTCGGTGACCAGAAGAAGTCTGAAAGTGTATGAAAGAAGAGCAGAGATACAAATTTAAAATAAAACGCAAATACTTTCAGCACTCGGCAAGGGAGGTTGCCGACGGTGCAATCGCCGACAATTTTCTGGCCGCATACGGGCAATTCGACAGCTTTTTTATTTACAAAAGCTTCGGCTCGGAGACGGACACGGAAAATATAATCGACCGCCTGATATGCTGCGGCAAACGCGTTTTTCTGCCGCGGGTAGAGGGTAGGGAAATGGTCGCCGTGCGTTACTTTGGCAAGGGCGACGCGCTAATTAAAAACAAGTACGGCATAGAGGAGCCGCAGGGACAAGCCTACGTGGGCGAAATCGACGTGTGCGCCGCGCCCCTGCTCGCCGTAAATCCGAAGGGCTACCGCTTGGGTTACGGCGGCGGCTATTACGACAGATATTTTTCCGTCCATACTCAAATTCTCAGGGTTGGATTGGGTTATTTTTTACAATACAGCGGCGATTTCGAAGAGGATGGTAACGACCAACCCCTCGACTCGTTCGTCTGTGAAAGGGGGATTTATTATTTTGAACGATGAAACGTATTCGGACGTGCCCGGAATCACCTATTCGCGCAAACGCAAATTTCTGTTCGAGCTAAAAGATATTTTGACGGGCGTCGCCTTTCCGCTCATATTCACCATAGTATTAAGCTCCACGGTAATAGCCTTTGCAAGTTACAGCGGCGACCTCGCCATAAGTTTAATTGCGCTTATCGGCGGCGAAATCATGGTTTTCGGCGCTATGTGCGTGTTCGGCAAGGCGAACGGCGGCACGGCTTACAAAAAGAAAGTTTTAAACGACCAGAAACGCTCGGTAAACTGTAAAGAGGAAACGGTCGTCTACCGTACGGGCGAATACGCCGTTTGGAAGAGCGTGATTATAGCGCTAATAGTCTGTCTGCCGTTTATAATCTTCCAGACGGTTCAGCTTATCGCCGACAACGTGTTCACGCGTTTTTGCCTGCAATATATCTGTGCTTGGGCGTATTGGCCGTTCTCCTATCTCGGCGAGGCCTATCAGGCGCTCGACTATCTTATGATAATAGTCATGGTAGTCATCCATACCTTGGGCTATTATTGGGGAAAAGTGCAACAAATAAACGTGCAGAAGAGGGAATTGGAATACTTCGATTCCAAAAAGAAAGGAAAGAAAAAATGAGAATAATCGGCGGCACGCACCGCGGCAGGAAGCTCGCCGCGTTCGAGGGGGAAGACATACGCCCTACCTCGGACAGGGTAAAGGAGTCGCTTTTCAATATTCTGTCCGACAGCGTGCGCGGCGCGGCCGTGCTCGACCTGTTCTGCGGAAGCGGCAATTTGGGTCTGGAGAGCCTTTCGCGCGGGGCGGCGGCAGTTCACTTCAACGATATATCTAAAGACAGCCTCGCGCTCCTTCGTAAAAACGTTGCCGCAATGGGCGTAGCAGGCGCGTGCACGGTGACAAATTACGATTATCTGACCTGCCTTGGAACGGCGAAAAAAAAGTACGATATAATTTTTCTCGACCCGCCGTACAGGTTCGACTACGGCGTGCACGCACTGAAAGCTATATGCGATTACGGCCTTCTCAACCCCGACGGCGTGGTAATCTACGAGCGCGACCGCGCTTTTTCGGGCGACGGCTTTAATCTTGAAAAATACGACGAGCGCAAATACGGCAAAACCTATATAACCTTTTTCCGTACGCCGCAATCCTGAAAACGCTTACGTAGCAAGCAAAACCGCGCTTTTGCGCAGCGCGACACAATTTGCGCATACCTG
>CAZELQ010000095.1:0-3495 GCA_964513195.1 uncultured Clostridia bacterium
CTCCGCTCGGGATGACCGATAGCCCCCACCTTTGACAGAGAACCTTATATTTTCAGCTTCACCGTAACCGTGCCGCCGGAAATGAGCACGTTGCCGCCGCTTATTTCGTTAACTATATAAAGGCCCCTACCGCCCTCCGCAAGCGCGTCGGGGAGGTTCGGAACTACAAACCCGCCGTTTATGCTGTCGGAGCGCACGGAAATTACTATCTCTCCCTCTACCATCGAGCCGCGGAAATCAGCCACCCCGCCGGTGTGCTTGAGGGCGTTGGTTATCAGCTCGCACGAGACAAGGCGGCTGTCGAACACCGCGTCCGCGTTTACCTGCATATTCTCGAGATAATCGATAAAGCGGGCAAGCTGTCTGTTCATACTGCCGAGGTCGGCCACTTTAAAGCAAATCATTGCGATAGCGCCTCCCTCAGTTTTTCCATAATCTTGCGCTCCGCGCGGGAGACGAACATTTGGCTTACTCCGAGCTCTTTACCTACCTCCGCCTGCGACTTACCCTGCAAAAAGCGGAGATTGATAACCTGCTGTTCGACCTCCGACAGTCTGGAAATTTCCGCCCGCAACGATTCGGAGTCCTCGAAGTTTTCAAAAGATGCGTTATTGTCGGCGATGACCTCGTACAAAGGCACGTCGCTGTCCTCGCCCTTTACGGTCGAATCCAAGCTTATGGGCGTACGGCATTCCATTGCCTCCAAGATATCTTCCTCGCTCTCTCCCAAAAGCTGTGAAAGGGTGCGCACGGTGGGCTTTACGCCGTTCTGCTTATAATAGTCGTTAACGGCGTTTTTTGCCCGTGCATTCAGGGCGTACAGACGCCTCGGAACGCGGACCGAACGCGAATAGTCGCGGAAATAGTTGCGGATTATGCCCGTAATCGTGGGCGTAACGTAGGTGGTAAACGCGTTGCCCATTTCGGGGTCGAATTTTTCCACGCCGGAAATGAGCGCTTCGGACGCGACCTGTTTTAAGTCGTCGTACTCCACGCCCCTGCCGGCAAACTTTTTGGCAAGTATTTCGGCAACGTACATATAGTTTTGTACGAGCTTGTTTCTGATATTTATATCGCCCGTCCTGCGATATTCTTTGAACAGCCCGATTGCCTCGTCGTTGGTCATAGCGTAAGTAAAAGCTTGTTAATCACTCCGTCGTTCCGCTCTATGTTGCACGCCGTTACGAGCGCGGAAATGAGAGCGAGAGAAAAGTCGTTGTCGCAATCCGACGGCGTGCCGCCGAGGCCGCACACCTCGCAGGTGACGTCGTCGCCGCGCAAAAGGGTAATCTGCGCCCTCTCGAAGCCGCAATCCTTTAAAATGATGCAGCTCTCGGTGACGCAAACTTTCATATCTTCTATTTTATCGACGTCCTCGTCGGCTGTGGCGCAGAAAGCGCCGACGGCTAGGCGGACAGCCGTCATATATTCGCTGTCCGCAAGACAGAAGTTTATGTTAAAGTCCTTCATCCCTCTATCTCCATAATCTTGTCCAAAGCACATATTTCAAACAGCTTTTTTATTCTCGGACGGACGGCGGTAAGTTTTAACCTGTTGCCGTCTTTTTGCAACTTCTTGAATATTTTTACGAACGTACCAAGCGTGGTACTGTCGATAAATTCCAGCCCCGCGCAGTCGAAAACCATATCTTTGGGGTCATGCTCGTACATGGCGACGACCTCGGCGTAAAAATCTTCACTTGTAGCGCTGTCTATTTCCCCGGAAAGCGAAACGACAATGTTTTCGTCGGCGGAGACGAGTTTGACTTGCTGCATAATTTATTCTCCTTATTATCTTACACTATAAATATAAACGGATTTTACGGTCGGCAAACCCGCGTACCATTATTTTAAGATAAACCTTGAAGTTTGTCAACGGTTGGGCCGCTTGCCCTCCGTAGTGAATTTTTATAAGAGAAGATGAAAAAATATGCATTTTTTCACACCACTTTCAGACAGTCTTCATTATAAACTTATTGACAATGAGACCGATTAAATGGTATAATCAGGTAAACGGACAGGTTAGAATTTTGGATTTCAACGAAATAAATTTAATTGTAAAATATTCACACGCGATTTCAAAGCTTGCAAAGAAGGTTTCCGAGGTCGACGTAATCGACTCCGATTTATATGCGGAGAACAACGTCATGCGCGGTCTGCGCGACAAGAACGGCAAGGGCGTACTCTGCGGTCTTACCGAGATAAGCGAAGTTACGAGCTTCGAGGAAATAGACGGGGTGAGGACGCCCATTCCCGGCATTTTATGCTATCGCGGTTATAACGTAAAGGATCTGGTTGCGAATTGCCAGAAGGAAAACAGGTTCGGCTTCGAAGAGACCTGTTATCTTCTGATGTTCGGCAATCTTCCCACCGCTTCCGAGCTTGCGGACTTTTCCGCCATGCTTGCCGACCTGCGCGTTCTTCCGAGAAATTTCGTAAGGGACGTAATAATGAAGTCGCCCTGCAAGGACATGATGAACATGCTTGCGCGGTGCGTTCTCAACCTTTACAGCTACGACCCCGACCCCGACAACGTGATGATAAGCAACGTTTTGAGGCAGAACCTGCAGCTGGTTGCGCAGTTCCCTCTAATCGCCGCTTATTCGCACAGGGTATATAAGTACTACAACACCAACGACGGCTCGATGTATATACATAAGCCCAAGCGCGAGTACTCCACGGCGCAGAATATTTTGCATATCTTGCGCAAGGACAACGCTTTTACCGACCTCGAAGCCAAGGTTTTGGACATCTGCCTTATTCTTCACGCAGACCACGGCGGCGGCAACGCCTCCACTTTTACCACCCACCTTTCGACCTCGACGGGCACCGACACCTATTCGTCGGTTGCCGCTTCGCTCGGCTCTTTAAAGGGCCCCCTCCACGGAGGCGCAAACATTAAGGTTAGCCAGATGTTCGAGAACATCAAGGAAAATCTTAAGGATTGGTCGGAGGAGTCGGTAACCGACTACGTCGACAAACTGTTGAACAAAAAGGCGTTCGACAGGAGCGGCCTCATTTACGGAATGGGACACGCCATTTACACGCTGTCCGACCCGAGAATGGAGGTATTGAAGGAGTACGCCGGCAAGCTTGCGCAGGAGAAGGGGCGCGAGGAAGAGTTCGAGCTCTATAATAACGTGGCGAGCGCGGCGGGCAGGCTTATCGCCGAGCAAAAACACATAAACAAGCCCGTAACGCCCAACGTGGACTTCTATTCGGGCTTTGTATATTCGATGCTCAATCTGCCGCAGAGTCTGTATACACCCCTGTTCGCCATTTCCCGTATTGCGGGTTGGTCGGCGCACCGCATAGAAGAGCTGATTAACGGCAACAAGATAATCCGCCCCGCATATAAGTGCGTGCAAGACAGGCGGGAATATATTAAGCTTGCCGACAGAAAATAATAAGTAATAACCGCATAAAATTAAAACTACGCGATTTCACGCGTAGTTTTTTATTTATTTATTTCTATTACTTTTTCTATTTCCTTTAC
>CAZELQ010000096.1:0-3485 GCA_964513195.1 uncultured Clostridia bacterium
TTTCACGCGTAGTTTTTTATTTATTTATTTCTATTACTTTTTCTATTTCCTTTACTATATCACTGAAGCCCTGACGGGTTTTGGAAGATACGACGATTATGTCGCCCCTGCCCACCCCGTATTTCGAGGCTATCGAAGTAAGACTCTTTTCCGCCTGCGCCCGCGAGAGCTTGTCCGCCTTGGTGGCTACGATGCTGAACGGAATCGTGCGCGCGTACAGATAGTTTAGCATAGTCATATCGTCCTCGGTGGGGTCGTGCCTGATATCGCACAGCGCTATCACGTGCGCGATACTTTCGCCGTCGGCGAAAAAGTCGTCCAAAAGGCGCGCCCATACGGCCTTTTCGGCCTTGCTGACGCGCGCATACCCGTAACCGGGCAGGTCGGCGAGCACGAACGCGCCGAAGTCGAAGTAATTTACCAGCCGCGTGCGCCCCGGTTCCTGCGAGACCTTTGCAAGCCTTTTCTGACCGGCAAGCATATTTATAAAGGAGCTTTTACCTACGTTGGATTTGCCGCAAACGGCGATTACGGGCTTGTCGGTCTTTATGAACTGCGACTTTGCCGCCGCGCTCGTTATGAATTGCCCGTTCATTTTATATACCGATTATCGCGTTTTTGAAGACGTCGCTCACGTTGTCTACGGGAATAAAGTGCACGTTTTCCTTTACGACCTCGGGCACTTCCTCCAAGTCCTTCACGTTGTCCTGCGGAATAATCACGTCGCGCACTCCCAATCTGTACGCCGCAAGCGACTTTTCCTTCAGGCCGCCTATGGGCAAAACCCTGCCGCGCAGGGTTATCTCGCCCGTCATGGCTATGTCGCGGCGGACGGGCTTTTTTGTAAACGCCGACAATATCGCCGTCGCCATGGTTATGCCCGCGCTCGGGCCGTCCTTCGGAGTCGCGCCCTCGGGTACGTGAACGTGAATATCGGTGGATTCGAAGGTCTCTTCGGTGAGTCCGAAGTCCTGAGCGTTTGAGCGCAGATAGCTTATCGCCGCCCTCGCGCTCTCCTTCATTACGTCGCCGAGCTTGCCCGTAAGAAGAACGTCGCCCTTGCCGTGCATTGCCGAGACCTCTATAGTCATCGTGGTGCCGCCTACGGCCGTCCAGGCAAGCCCTGTCGCGGCGCCGACCAAGTCGTTCGCGGGCATCTCGTCGCCCCTCTCGTAGCGCGGCGCGCCCAAAAGACGCAAAACCTCTTTTTCGTCGATTACCGCGGGTACGCTCTCCGCCTTTGCCTTGGAAACGGCGATTTTTCGGCACACGGCGTCTATCTGCCTCTCTAAATTTCTTACGCCCGCCTCGCGCGTGTAACCGTCGGCAACCGCGTCTATTGCATCGTCGGTAAAGGAAATTTCCCCGTCCGAAAGGCCGTTCGCCTTAATCTTCTTCGGTATGAGATATCGCTTGGCTATCTCCCTTTTCTCCTCGCCCGTATAGCCCGTCAGCTCCAGAATTTCCATCCTGTCGCGCAAAGGGTCGGGAATCGAGTACAGGTCGTTCGCCGTAGTTATAAAGAGTACCTTGGAAAGGTCGTACGGCACCTCGAGATATCTGTCGCGGAAGGTGGAATTCTGCGCGGGGTCAAGCACCTCCAGAAGCGCGCTTGAGGGGTCGCCCTGAAAGCTGTCCGAGGATAGCTTGTCTATCTCGTCCAGCAGGAAAACGGGGTTCACCGAGCCGGCGCTCTTCATCGCCGTGATTATTCTGCCCGGCATTGCGCCTACGTAAGTCTTGCGGTGACCGCGTATCTCCGATTCGTCGCGCACGCCGCCCAAGCTCATTCTTACGAACTTTCTGCCGAGAGCGCGGGCAACCGAGGTTGCAACCGACGTCTTGCCTACGCCCGGTGGACCGACGAGGCAGAGTATGGGCGCGTTGGCGCCGCCGGTGAGCTTTAATACCGCAAAATATTCGGTAATTCTTTCCTTTATTTTTTCCAGCCCGTAGTGGTCCGCGTTGAGTATTGCGACGGCGTCCTCCAGCTTTTCGGTGTCCTCGGTCGCCTTGCTCCACTCCAAATCCAGAATCCAATCGAGGTAATTCCTCAATACGTTATAGTCGGGAGAGCTGGTCTGCATTCTCGACATTCTGGAAAGCTCTTTAAGCGCCTTTTGTTCAACCTCTTCGGGCATATTCTTGGCCTTTATCTGTTCCTCAAGCTCTATCTTCTCGTTCTCGTCGTCGCCGAGCTCGGTGTGTATGGCCTTGAGCTGTTCGCGCAAGTAGAAGTCCTTTTGCCCCTTTTCTATATTCCTTTTAACGGTGGCGTTTATCTTGCGCTCGAGGCGGGCAATCTCCATTTCGTCGTTCAAAAAGCCGTACAGCGCGATAAATTTATCGGTGAGCTTGTCCGCTTCGAGAATGGATTGGCACTTGTCGCATGACAGCTTTATCGCGTTTGCCGCGTTGTAGACGAACTCCAGCTTGTCGCTTCCGTTTCTCAAAACGCCTGCAACGTCGTCGGACACGGAGCGGGCGGAAGAATTTTCCAGAATTTCTATTATCGCCGAGCGTGCCGTGCGGAAATAGGCCTCTTCCAAAGCGTCGTTCTTGCAGATTTCCGGCGCTCTTTCGGCGGTTGCGAATATGCAGTCGTCCTCCATAGTAAACGATTTGGCCTTTACCCGATATTGCCCTTTGGCCGTAACGCGCACCTTGTTCGCAGGCAGATTGCCCACGCGCGAAAGGGTTATTACCGTGCCGACGGTATACAAGTCGTCCGGAGTTATTTCTTCCTTTTTCTCGTCGCGCTGCGCAAAAGCGATAATCGACTTACCCATATCGAGGGAATTTTTGACCGCCGATAGGGTGATAAGCCGACCCGCGTCAAAGGTTATGGGAACGTTAGGCAATGCCACCCTGCCGCGCAAAGCGGCTACGGGAAGATAAATTGTTTCTTCAGCCATAAGAATTTCTCCTGTAATAAAGCACGGGGGAAGCTCAAAGCGCCTCCCCCGTTCGTCGCAATACACTACGCAGTCTTTTTATAAATTATGCGGGGTTCGACCCTGTCGGTTATGCACTTTTCGGTGACGATAACCTCCTCCACGTCCGGCTCCGAGGGTATCTTGAACATTACAGAAGTCATAAACCCTTCTATTATAGTCCTAAGCCCCCTTGCGCCCGTTTTGAGCCGAAGAGCGGTACGCGCGATTTCGCGGACGGCCTCGTCCTCCATAGTAAGCTTTACGCCGTCGAGCGCCATGAGCTTCTGATATTGCTTTATAATAGCGTTTTTAGGCGTGGTAAGAATACTTACGAGCGCGTCCTCGTCCAGCTGGTGAAGGGCAACGACGATGGGGATTCTGCCCACAAATTCGGGAATCAGACCGAATTTGGTCAAATCCTGCGGCTTAACGTCGGCAAGCGCCCTGTAAACGTCGGTATCGGCGCCCTTTATCTCGCCTCCGAAGCCCAGCGACTTGCTCTCCTTGCGCGCCTGAACTATCTTGTCGAGCCCGACGAACGCGCCGCCG
>CAZELQ010000097.1:0-3484 GCA_964513195.1 uncultured Clostridia bacterium
TCAAATCACGGCAACGCAAAAAAATGAAGTCACAAAAACCGTGGCTTCATTTTTTCTGGTGGAGATAAGGGGATTCGAACCCCTGACCTATACGTTGCGAACGTATCGCGCTACCAACTGTGCTATATCCCCGTAGCAAAAAATATTTTATAATAAAAGCGCAAGCTTGTCAACTCATTTAACCGCGCAAAGAAAAAAACAACCCCGCGGCATACGCCGCGGGGCTTTGGTTCTTTATGTTTGATAAGTTTTAAGTCGGCCACGCAGTCAAGTTATTAAATATATGGCTGCGGTGACACACCGCCTTACTTGCCTGCAAGCTTCTTATAGCCCTCGAGCCTCTCTTTAGCCGACTCTTCGGTCTTCTTAAACAGCTCGTTTGCAACCTCTGCGCCCTGCGTCTTGACGAGGGAAGCGTAGCGGGTTTCGCCTGCAAGGAACGCCTGATAATCGCCGGTGGGGTCCTTGCTGTCGAGGGTGAATACCTCGCCTTCGGGGTTGTATCTGTAAAGCTGCCAATAACCGCAGTCAACAGCCGCCTTTTCTTCAAGCTGGCTCTTGGTCATGTTGATGCCGTGGTTGATGCAAGGCGCGTAGCAGATAATCAGCGAAGGTCCGTGGTAAGCTTCGGCTTCGGTCAACGCTTTAAGAAGCTGTGCGGGGTTGGAGCCCATAGCGCATTGTGCAACGTATACGTAGCCGTAGGACTTTGCGATCATGCCCAAATCCTTCTTCTTAACTCTCTTGCCTGCGGAAGCGAACTTGGCAACCGCGCCGATGTTGGTGGACTTGGAGGCCTGACCGCCCGTGTTGGAGTAAACCTCGGTGTCGAGTACGAGAACGTTTACGTCCTCGCCGCTTGCAAGCACGTGGTCGAGTCCGCCGTAGCCGATATCGTACGCCCAACCGTCGCCGCCGAAAATCCAAATGGACTTCTTTGCAAGGCAGTCCTTAGCGCCGAGAATTTCTTTTACGAGGCTTCCGCAGGAAGTGCAGCTTTCGCAGCTCTCGAGAACTTTTACAAGCTCCGCGCTTGCCGCCTTGCTTGCTTCTCTGTCGTTGAACGCCGCAATGTAGGCCTCGCAAGCGGGCTTGCACTTTTCGGAAATCGCGGCAAGCTGTTCAACCTTGCCCTTAACGTGGTTTCTTCTCGCGGTGTAGGCAAGGTTCATGCCGTAACCGAACTCTGCGTTGTCCTCAAACAGGCTGTTCGCCCAAGCGGGGCCGCGGCCGTTCTTGTTGGTGGTGTAGGGGCACGTAGGCGACGAACCGCCGTAAATGGAGGAGCAGCCCGTTGCGTTGGCAACAATCATGTCCTCGCCGAACAGCTGGGTGATTACCTTGACGTAAGGAGTTTCGCCGCAGCCTGCGCAAGCGCCGGAGAACTCGAAGAGAGGCGTGCAGAATTGGCAGCCCTTAACGGTCTCTTTCTTGAACTTGGAGGTGTCGGCTGCGGGCAGGTCGACGGCGTATTCCCAATTCTCCGCTTCGCCGTTTGCGAGCGAGGTGGCAAGAGGAACCATCTTGATTGCGCCGCCGTCCTTTACGGGGCATACGGTTGCGCACACGCCGCAACCCATACAGTCGAGGGGCGAAACCTGCATTTTGTATTCGTAGCCGGGCAGGCCGATTGCCGCCTTGGTAGCAAGGGTAGCGGGCTTAGCCTCGCCGCTCTTGACAAGCGCGGGTCTCAGGCAAGCGTGAGGGCATACGAAGGAGCAGGTGCCGCACTGAATACACTTTGCAAGGTCGATTTCGGGAACGAGTACGGCAACGCCGCGCTTTTCGAACTTGGTCGTGCCGGTAGGTACGTGTCCGTCGGCGTTGAATTGGGAGGATTTTAGCTCGTCGCCCTTGAGGTAGAGGATGGGCTTGATAATCTCCTGATAGTACTTGTCGGAATTACCCTTAACCATTTCGGCGCCCGTGGTTGCCTTTGCCCACGCCGCGGGAACGTCTATTTCGATGAGGTTGTCGCCAGCCGCCGAGTCGATGGCGTTGTAGTTCATCTGAACGACCGCGTCGCCCTTTCTTCCGAAGGACTTCTTGGCCATATACTTCATATATTCAACGGCCTTGTCATAGGGCATTATCTGGGGATTTACGCGGAAGAACGCAGACTGTAAAATAGTGTTCGTTCTTCCCTTAAGGCCGAGGCTCGCGGCAATCGATATAGCGTCGATTACGTAGAGCTTGATGTGCTTTTGCGCTATGTCGCGCTTAACCTTTGCGGGCAGGAACTCTTCCAAAGCCTCTACGGTCGTAGCGCCGGTGTTTACGAGGAAGGTGCCGCCTTCCTTAATGTCGCCGGTCATATCGTAGCGGGTTATGTAGGAAGGGTTGGAGCACTGGACGAAGTCCGCGCTGTCGATTAAATATTCGCTCTGAATGGGGGTATCGCCGAAACGGAGGTGGGACACGGTAATACCGCCCGATTTCTTGGAATCATAGAAGAAGTACGCCTGTGCGTGCTTGTCCGTATGGTCGCCTATAATCTTTATGGAGTTCTTGTTGGCGCCGACGGTACCGTCGGAGCCGAGGCCGTAGAACTTGCAGGAGGTCGAACCTGCGGGAGCCGCGTCGAACTTCTCGCTGAAGTCGAGGGAGGAGTTTGTAACGTCCTCGTAAATACCGATGGTGAAGTGATTCTTAGGCTCTGCCTTTTCGAGGTTCTTGTAAACCGCGAGAACCATGGAGGGGGTAAACTCCTTGGAGCCGAGGCCGTAACGGCCGCCGACGACCTTCACGCCCGAAACGCCCTTTTCGAGGATTGCCGAGCAGACGTCGAGGTAAAGAGGCTCGCCGAGGGAGCCGGGCTCCTTGGTTCTGTCGAGAACGGCGATTTTCTTGCAGGTCTTGGGAATAGCCGCAACGAACGCGTCCGCAACGAAAGGACGGTACAGACGAACCTTGATGAGGCCGTACTTCTTGCCCATCGTATTGAGCTTGTTGATGGATTCTTCGATTGTTTCGCAGCCCGAGCCCATACATACGATAACCTCGGTTGCGTCTTTCGCGCCGACGTAGTCGAACAGATGATACTTTCTGCCGCACTTAGCCGAAACGACGTCCATCATCTTCTGGACGATAGCGGGGGTAGCGGCGTAGTAGCCGTTCGCCGTTTCTCTGTTCTGGAAATAGGTGTCGCCGTTCTGCGCGGTGCCCTTCTGAATGGGGTGCTCGGGGTTGAGGGAGCGGGACTTGAAGTCCGCGATGTCGGCGGCGGTGCCTACCTCGTCGCAAATCGCGCGTATTTCGGCGTAGTCGTCGGCATCGTCCCAAACGTCGATTTTCGCAACCTCGTGGGAGGTTCTGAAGCCGTCGAAGAAGTTAATGAAGGGAACCTTTGCCTTGAGGGTGGAAAGGTGTGCGACGAGGGAAAGATCCATAACTTCCTGTACGGACGAATCGCACAGCATGGCAAAGCCGGTCTGGCGGCAAGCCATAACGTCGGCATGGTCGCCGAAGATGTTCAGCGAATGAG
>CAZELQ010000098.1:0-3388 GCA_964513195.1 uncultured Clostridia bacterium
CGGTGACCGTAGCAACGGTTGTCCTTACCGTTGCGGAGAGAAGGTGTCACGAAGTGACGGATGAGGGATGTGTAATTTATGTAGAAAGCAGGGTTTCCCTGCGCAGCGCGACACAATTTGCGCATACTTGCGCCTCGGTGGGTGAATTGCCGCATTTTCAAATATTTGAGGGCGACAAATAATGCGGCAAGAGGGCAACGCCCTCAAAGTCGTCGGATTTATTTTTCGCCCCGAGAAAAAGAAACCGACGAGAAAATAAATTTTATGAATCTTGTACTTCTTGGTGCGCCCGGCGCGGGCAAAGGCACGCAAGCTAAGCTCATCGAAGAGCGTTTCGGCCTCGTGCACGTGTCTACGGGCGACATATTCAGAGCCAATATAAAGGGCGGCACCCCCATAGGTAAAATAGCCAAAAGCTATATCGACGAGGGCAAGCTCGTTCCCGACGAGGTCACCTGCGAAATCGTAAAAAACAGGCTGGCCGGGGAGGACGTGTCCCGCGGATTTATGTTGGACGGGTTTCCCCGCAACGTCTTTCAGGCGGAGGAGCTCGACAAATTTTCCCGCGTAGACTTATGTATCAACATAGACGTGGACGTCGCCCTGCTTATGGACAGAATATGCGGCAGGCGCGTATGCGTCTGCGGCGAGAGCTATCACGTATCGACGCTTAACGGCGAAACGCTGTGCAGGAAGTGCGGCAAGCCCCTCTATCAAAGGGAGGACGACAACCCCGAAACGGTCGGTAAGCGCTTGGACACCTACTTCTCGCAGACGGCGCCGCTAATCGAATATTATCGTAAGCAGAACAAGCTGTTCACGGTAAAGAGCGGCAAAAATCCTCCGTCGGAGGTTTTCGGAGTCGTATCGGCGGAGCTTGAAAGGCGAATAAAAAATGGTAACCGTTAAGACCGCGGAAGAAATCGCGCTCATGCGCGAGTCGTGCAGAATAGTAAAGGAAACCTTGGAGTACGTCGGCAACCACATTCACGCGGGTATGACCACCAAGGACGTGGACGGGCTCGTCTATAAGTACATCACTTTAAACGGCGCAAGGCCGTCCGAGCTCGGCTACTGCGGCTACCCCGCAAGCTCCTGCGTTTCGGTAAACGAGGTGGTCGTTCACGGCATACCGTCGGACAGAGTAATTCTCGACGGCGATATAGTCAGCGTGGACATCACCGCCGAGAAGAACGGCTTTCACGGCGACGCGTGCCGAACCTATTTAATCGGCGATGTTTCCGAGGACAAGAGGCGGCTGGTCAAGACCACCGAGGAATGTTTCTTCAAGGCGATAGAAAATCTCAAGGCCGGCACGCCGCTCTACGATATCGGGTATGCGGTGCAGACCCACGCGGAGAGCCACGGCTACGGCGTCGTTAGGGCGCTCGTGGGCCACGGAATAGGCAGGGAAATGCACGAGGACCCCTCCGTACCCAACTACGGAAAGAAGGGCACGGGCATGAGGCTGAAAGCCGGAATGACCATTTGTATAGAGCCAATGATAAACATGGGCACTTACAAGGTGATTTTCGACAAGGCAGACGGCTGGACGGTGCGCACGGCGGACGGCAAACCCGCCGCCCACTACGAGAACACGGTGCTTATAACCGGGGACGGAGTGGAAATTCTGACCCTGTGAGGGGGCGTATATGAAAGTTATGACCCCCGAAAGAGGAGAGATAGTGCAGAGCACGCAGGGCAGGGACAAGGGCGAATACTTCGTCGTCGTCGGGGTCGTGGGCAACACCCTCGTCTTAGCGGACGGCGTAAAGAGAACGCTTGACCGCCCCAAACGCAAAAACGTAAAACACGTTCGCCTGCTTCCCGCAAACGTTGCGGATTACGGAGTGAAATTTCCGTGGAACAGGGCGTTCGACTGCGACGCGCAATACGCTTTAAAGACATATGCGGCAGCGCAGAAAAAATAGTTAAACCGGAGGACGTAAGGTTTTGTCTAAGGACGACGTAATCGAAACAGAGGGTAAGGTAATAGAGTGCCTGCCCAACGCAAACTTCAAAGTGCAGCTTACTAACGGCCACGTAATAACGGCGTATATTTCGGGCAAACTCCGCCTGAACTATATAAGAATTATAGAGGGCGACAACGTCAAGCTGGAAATAAGCCCCTACGATCTGACGAAAGGACGCATTACCTGGCGTTCCAAAAATTAAAACAAAAAATAATAAAAACTCGAAATTTCTCGGAAGCTCGAAGAGAAATTTACCAAAGGAGATATTATGAAAGTAAGACCCTCGGTTAAACCCATGTGCGACAAGTGCAAGGTAATCAAGAGAAACGGCAAGGTTATGGTTATCTGCTCCAAGAATAAAAAACACAAGCAAAGACAGGGTTAAGTTAAAAAACTTGCAAATTATCACAAATTTTTGCTTGCAATGTTGCGGGCGGCTGTGATACAATGTACAGTGCATTATTTCGGTTAAAGTAGCTCCCGACGCTCAAAAAAACGCGTTCGGGGAGCGTACTTTTCCGCGTTTTCGCATATTTGCTTTTAAAACGTTCCTGCTTCAGGGGCGCGCCTCATTCCAAGTTTGGGCAAGTCCGGAGCACGGCAGACATATACAATAAAAAATTAACAGACAAATAACGGAGGAAATAAATCGTATGGCACGTATTGCCGGTGTAGATTTACCCAGAGAAAAGAGAGTTGAAATCGGTCTTACCTATATCTACGGTATAGGTCTTGCTACCTCTAAAAAGATTCTTAAGGAAACGGGAGTGAACCCCGACATCCGCGTAAAGGATCTCGACGAGCAGACCGTCTCTAAGCTCAGGGAATATATTGACCACAATTTGAGAGTGGAGGGCGAACTCAGAAGCGAAGTTTCCCTCAACATAAAAAGACTTATGGAAATCGGTTCTTACAGGGGCATCAGGCACAGAAAGGGTCTGCCTGTAAGAGGACAGTCTTCCAAGAGAAACGCGAGAACGAGGAAAGGACCTCGCCGCACGGTAGCCAAGAAGAAGGGCGCTAAGTAAGGTAGGAGGAGAAAGTTCTAATTATGGCAGCACAGAAAAAGACTACTACAACCAGAAAGCGCAAAGAGCTTAAAAAGGTTGATAAAGGACAAGTTCACATTCAGTCATCTTTCAACAATACTTTGGTGACGGTAACCGATATGCAGGGCAACGCTATAAGCCAGTCCAGCGCGGGCGCACTCAACTTCAAGGGTTCGAGAAAGGGTACGCCGTTCGCGGCGCAGATGGCTTGCGAAACGGCTGTTAAGGCGGCAAAGGAACACGGGCTCCGCTCGGTCGAAGTATACGTTAAGGGCCCCGGCGCAGGCAGAGAGTCGGCAATCCGCGCTCTTGCGAATTGCGAGCTGGAGATAACGCTCATAGCGGACGTATCTCCCATACCCCACA
>CAZELQ010000099.1:0-2227 GCA_964513195.1 uncultured Clostridia bacterium
GGCGTAGAGCCCCAGTCCGAAACGGTATGGCGCCAGGCGGACAAGTACAAGGTTCCCCGTATCGCCTACGTCAATAAAATGGACATAAACGGCGCAAACTTCGAAAGGGCCGTCAAGATGATGAGGGAGAGGCTTAACGCCAACCCCGTTCCCGTCGAATTGCCTATAGGAAAGGAAGAAACCTTCCAAGGCATCGTAGACCTCGTAGAAATGAACGCGGAAATCTACGATTCCGACGACGGCAAACAGTATCACAAGGCCGAAATTCCCGCAGATTTGCAGGCGGCGGCCGAGGAAGCCCATATGGCGGTCATGGAGGCCGCGGCAGAGGGTGACGACGAGCTTATGGAAAAGTTCCTCGAAACCATGGAGCTTACCCCCGACGAAATCCGCAAGGGTCTGCGCGCCGCAACCATTGCGATGAAGTGCACCCCCGTATTCTGCGGTTCTTCCTATAAGAACAAGGGCGTACAGATGCTTTTGGACGGCGTAATCGACTATCTTCCCTCACCCGTCGACGTAGACCACGTCAAGGGTATAAATCCCGAAACGGGCGAAGAGGACGAGAGAAAGACTTCCGACGAAGAGCCTTTCGCGGGCCTTGCGTTCAAGATTGCAACCGACCCGTTCGTAGGCCGCCTCGCTTATTTCAGAGCATATTCGGGCGTGCTTTCCTCGGGTTCATACGTCTATAATTCGACCAAGGGCAAGAAGGAAAGGGTTGGCCGTCTCGTCCAGATGCACGCAAACACGCGTATGGAAATACCCGAAATACACTCGGGCGACATCTGCGCTATCGTAGGCCTAAAAGACACCACCACGGGCGACACGCTGTGCGACGCCGACCACCCCATCATATTGGAGCAGATGACCTTCTCCGACCCCGTTATTCAGCTCTCCATAGAGCCCAAGACCAAGGCGGGTCAGGAAAAGATGACCATGGCGCTCGTCAAGCTTGCCGAGGAAGACCCCACGTTCAAGACCTATACCGATCAGGAAACCGGTCAGACAATCATTGCGGGCATGGGCGAGCTTCACCTCGACATAATCGTCGACAGACTTCTGCGCGAGTTCAAGGTGGAGGCAAACGTCGGCGCGCCTCAGGTTGCCTACCGCGAAACCTTCCGTCAGGCTTGCGACGCCGAGGGTATGTACAAACGCCAGTCGGGCGGTAAAGGACAGTACGGCCACTGTAAAATTCACCTTATTCCCGGCGAGCCGGGTTCGGGCTATTCTTTCGAGGATTTAACCGTCGGCGGCTCGATTCCCAAGGAATATATTCCCGCAATCGACAAGGGTATTCAGGGCGCGGCCAAAAACGGCTTCCTCGCGGGTTACGAAATGGTTGATTTCAAAGCGCAGGTCTACGACGGTAGCTTCCACGAGGTCGACTCCTCCGAAATGGCGTTCCAGATAGCGGGCTCCATGGCGTTTAAGGACGGCATGACCAGAGCTAAGCCCGTACTTTTGGAGCCCATAATGAAGGTCGAGGTAATAACCCCCGACGACTATTTCGGCGATATAATGGGTAACGTAACCGCGCGCCGCGGCACAATCGTCTCCACCGACGACAGAGCCGGCGCAAAGGTAGTGGACGCCGAAGTTCCCCTTTCGGAAATGTTCGGCTATGCAACCGACCTCCGTTCCCGTACGCAGGGCCGCGGTCAGTTCACGATGCAATTCGATCATTACTCGGAAGTACCTAAGTCGGTAGCCGAAAAGGTTATAGGCGAAAGAGCAAAGAAAAGCAACTGAGGCGTGAGTCTAAAAACTAATAAAAAGTACGTTAAAATGATTGTCTTTTTAAAAGTTTTAAGATATAATAAGGCTAACGCGTAAGGCGCTAAGATTTAAGCAGCCCCAAAAAACTTATGGATAGCTGCGACGCCTATGTAGGCGTAAGTTATCATTTTTATAAAAAAATTTTATAGGAGAAAACAAAAATGGCAAAAGCTAAGTATGACAACAGCAAGCCCCACGTTAACATCGGCACTATCGGCCACGTTGACCACGGCAAGACCACTCTGACCGCAGCTATCACTATGGTTATGGCATGCAAAGGTCAGGCAGAAAGAATGAGATACGACGAGATCGATAAGGCTCCCGAAGAGAAAGCCCGCGGTATAACGATAAATACCGCCCACGTCGAATATCAGACGGAAAAGCGCCACTATGCGCACGTTGACTGCCCGGGCCACGCAGACTACGTAAAGAACATGATTACCGG
>CAZELQ010000099.1:2237-3367 GCA_964513195.1 uncultured Clostridia bacterium
ACAGATGGACGGCGCGATCCTCGTGGTTGCGGCGACCGACGGCCCCATGCCCCAGACCAAGGAGCACATTCTCCTTGCCCGTCAGGTAGGCGTTCCCTATATCGTAGTCTTCCTTAACAAGATCGACCAGATGGACGACCCCGAACTTTTGGAACTCGTCGAAATGGAAATCACCGACACCCTCGAAAGCTACGGCTTCACGGGCTGCCCCATCATTCGCGGTTCCGCTCTCAAAGCTCTCGAAAAGGCAACCAGCGGCGCTTCCGACGCGGAGGTTCTCGCCGCTCCCGAATGTCAGTGTATTCTTCAATTGATGGACACGATCGACAGCTATATTCCCACTCCCGTAAGAGATACCGATAAGCCTTTCCTTCTTCCCGTAGAGGACGTGTTCACGATTTCCGGCCGCGGCACCGTTGCCACCGGCAGAGTTGAGCGCGGCGTTGCGCACGTAGGCGACCCCGCCGAAATCGTAGGCCTCATCGACAAGCCCGTCGGCACGACGATTACCGGTCTCGAAATGTTCCACAAGAGCGTTGACGAAGCTATCGCAGGCTTCAACATCGGCGCACTCCTTCGCGGTATCGACAGAAAGGGTGTCGAAAAGGGACAGGTTCTGGCTAAGCCCGGCACCGTTAAGACGGCTACCAAGTTCGAAGCTCAGGTATACGTTCTTAAAGCGGAAGAAGGCGGACGTCACACTCCTTTCTTCAACCACTATCGTCCCCAGTTCTTCATCAGAACGACCGACGTAACCGGCTCCATCGATTTGCCCGCGGGCACCGAAATGGTTATGCCCGGCGACCACGTTACCATCACCGTAGAGCTTATTAAGCCCGTTGCGGTAGAAGAGAAGCTTAAATTCGCTATCCGTGAAGGCGGCAGAACGGTTGGCTCCGGCGTTGTTGCAAAGGTTCTCGGCTAATTGAGATTACAGTAGAAAACTTCCTTATAAAAAGAGGCGGCGTCCGCGCTTTATGCGCTGACGCCGTTTTCTCGTCGCCGTATCAATTTACCGTTTTTTCATAAAGCTATTGTTTTTTCGTGTAAATGCTGATATAATTAAAATATATATATGCGCGCGCCGCCCCACCGTCATTGCGCCCGTTGGGTTACCCGTCATTGCGAGG
>CAZELQ010000100.1:0-3355 GCA_964513195.1 uncultured Clostridia bacterium
GGTCATCCTGAGGAGCGATAGCGACGTGAGGATCCCACCATACGAAGTGGTACGGCCTGCCCCCCCCCAAAAAAAACGCCCAACGTAATTTATAATCGGTCTTATGAAAAAACCCAACGAGTTTATTCGGAATTTCTGTATAATAGCGCACATCGACCACGGCAAATCCACTCTGGCCGACAGACTTATGGAGCTGACGGGTCAGGTGTCTAAAAGAGATATGGAGGAACAGCTCCTCGACTCTATGGACATAGAGCGGGAGCGCGGCATAACCATAAAGCTTACGCCCGTAAGAATGTTCTACGACGCCGACGACGGCAACGAGTATATCTTTAATCTGATAGACACCCCGGGGCACGTGGATTTCACCTACGAGGTCTCCCGTTCACTCGCCGCCTGCGAGGGCGCGATTTTAATCGTCGACGCTTCCCAGGGCATAGAGGCCCAGACGCTGGCAAACGTCTATCTTGCGCTCGAAAACAACTTGGAGATTCTGCCCGTCATAAATAAAATCGACCTGCCCTCGGCGCGCCCCGAAGAGGTCAAAAAGGAGATAGAGGACGTTATAGGCCTCGACGCTTCCTACGCGCCCTTGGTTTCGGCAAAAGAGGGCACCAATATAAAGGACGTGCTGGAGGCGGCGGTAAAATACTTCCCCGCGCCCGACGGCGACGGGGACGCGCCCTTGAAAGCGCTTATTTTCGACAGCTACTACGATAACTATAAAGGCGTAATTCTGTTCGTCCGCTTAAAGGACGGCAGCGTAAAGGTGGGCGACAGAATAACCACTTTCCGCGCCGACAAGATTTACGACGTCACCGAGGTGGGCGTATTCGCCCCCGCAATGCTGCCCAAGGACGGCCTTTACGCGGGCGAGGTCGGCTATATCGCGGCGTCCATAAAGTCAATACAGGACGTCGCCGTGGGCGATACGGTAATAAACGCAGACAGGCGCGCGGCGCAGCCCTTGGAAGGCTATAAAAAGGTACAGCCCGTGGTTTTCTGCGGGATTTACCCCTTGGACGGCAGTAAATTCAACGATTTAAAGGACGCGCTTTTGAAGCTGCAGCTCAACGACGCCTCTCTCGTATTCGAGCCCGATAACTCGCAGGCGCTCGGCTTCGGCTTCCGTTGCGGATTTCTGGGGCTTTTGCATATGGAGATTATGCAGGAGCGGCTGGAAAGGGAGTTCAACTTAGAGATTATTACCACCGCGCCGTCAGTAAGCTATAAGGTCGTAAAGACCGACGGGGAGTGCGTGTACGTGGACAACCCCTCGCATTTGCCGCCGGCCTCGGAAATCGATTATATCGAGGAGCCTATCGTGCATGCCGACATATATTCGCCGCCCGACTATCTCGGGCAGATAATGGATTTATGCCGCGACAAGCGGGGCGTATTCGGGCAGATGACCTACCTCGACAAGAGCCGCGTACAGCTCGAATACCGTCTGCCGCTCAACGAGATAATTTTCGACTTTTTCGATAAGATTAAATCGCGCACGCGCGGCTACGCCAGCTTCGACTACGAGCTTGTCGGCTACGAGAGAAGCAAGCTCGTAAAGCTCGACATACTTTTAAACGGCGACGTCTGCGACGCGCTCTCCATGATAGTGCACGAGGACTCCGCCTATTCGCGCGGCAGAACGCTGTGCGAAAACTTAAAGGAAGCCATTCCCCGCCAGCTGTTCGAAATACCCGTACAGGCGGCGATCGGCGGCAAGATTATCGCAAGGGAAACGGTAAAGGCAATGCGCAAAGACGTGCTCGCCAAGTGCTACGGCGGCGACATAACCAGAAAGAAAAAATTGCTCGAAAAGCAGAAAGAGGGCAAAAAGCGTATGCGCAGGGTAGGCAGCGTGGAGGTGCCCTCCGAAGTGTTTATGCAAATTCTCAAGACCAAGGACGAAAACTGAAATGGCGGGCATCTACGTACATATTCCCTTTTGCAAATCCAAGTGCCGCTATTGCGACTTTTGTTCCTTTCCCGACAAGCTGTATCTTGCCGAAAGCTATATGACCTGCGTCTACCGCGAAATGGCTATGCGCAGCCCGCAGCTTAAAGGGTATAAATTCGACACGCTCTATATAGGCGGCGGAACGCCGTCGGTAATAGACGAAAGCTATATCGCCATGCTCGTCGTCGCGGCAAAAAAATATTATAACCTTTCTGGCGGCGCGGAAATAACCATAGAGATGAATCCCGGCACGGTCACCGCCGACAAGATCGGATTGTATAAAAAGTGCGGCATAAACCGTTTTTCGGTAGGGCTTCAATCGGCAAACGACCGTCTTTTGGAGGACTTGGGCAGGTGCCACGACCTCGCGCAGTTTAAAGAGTGCGCCCGCCTCTTAAAGGGCGAAAATTTCTCCGTCGATATAATGATAGGGCTTAAAGGGCAGACGATGACCGACGTAAAAGACGCCGTGGAAGTTGCGGCGCAGTCGGGTGCAAGCCACGTCTCAATGTACGCCCTCACCCCCGAGGACGGCACGCCCGTATATACCGACTATCTCAACGGCGAGCTGCCCGACTCCGACGAGGTTGCCGATATGTACGCTTTCGGCGTTGAGGAGTTAAAGCGGCACGGCTTTAACCGCTACGAGGTCTCCAATTTCTGCAGGGCGGGCAAGGAGAGCCGCCACAACTTAAACTATTGGAGGCGGGGCGAATACATCGGCTTCGGAGTCGCCGCCTCGTCGCATATAAACGACGTGCGCTTCACCAACACCTTCAACCTCGACGAATACACCAAGTGCATAATTTCCTCGCACCTGCCCGTCGTCGACAGCGAAAAGGTGGACGAGCGCGGCAGAAAGGACGAAACTATTATGCTCGCCCTGCGTACCGTGGCGGGACTTAACGTAAAAGAATTCAACCGCGCCTTTTCGGCCGATTTTCTCCGCGACTTCGCGCCCCAAATCGGGAAGAACAAAAATTATCTCACGCTTGAGGGCGATTTCGTTAAAATCAAGCCCGAATATCTCTTCGTGCAAAACACTATTATTTGTGATTTCCTCTTTGAAGCTCCCGCGCGGTCATCCTGAGGAGCGCCCCTCCCACGGTCATCCTGAGGAGCGATAGCGACGTGAGGATCCCACGAACGAAGTCCGTAAAACAGTGGGATCCCTCGGCAGGCTCGGGATGACCTGTAACCCGCCCGCGCCCCGCCCCTCTCCACGGTCATCCTGAACGAAGCGTACCCCACCGCAGGGTTTAACGGTCATCCTGAGGAGCGAAGCGACGTGAGGATCCCACGAACGAAGTGGTACGGACTTCGTATCATGGGCGCTCGCCGCATAGGACTTTGGGCTCCCTCGGCAGGCTCGGGATGACCTGTAACCCATTGGGGTAT
>CAZELQ010000101.1:0-3278 GCA_964513195.1 uncultured Clostridia bacterium
GAGCTTGCGTCGGGATTCCATCATCCAATGCGGCAGCATCGGGCAACGCCCTCAAAAATCGACGAGAAACAAAATAAGGAGCTATTATGTATAAAAAAGTAGACACGTCTTTAAACTTCGTAGAACGCGAAAAGGAAATAATAGAATTTTGGAAGAAGAACGGCGTTTTCGAAGAGAGTATTAAAAAAAACGAGGGCGCGGAAGAATTTTCTTTCTACGACGGCCCCCCTACGGCCAACGGCAAACCTCATATCGGGCACATTTTAACGCGCGTAATGAAGGACATCATTCCCCGCTATCAGACCATGAAGGGCAAGCACGTTTTAAGAAAGGCGGGCTGGGACACTCACGGCCTGCCCGTAGAGCTTGAGGTGGAAAAGCTCCTCGGCATAGACGGCAAGCCGCAGATTGAGAGCTACGGCATAGAGCCCTTTATAAAACAGTGCAAGCAGTCGGTCTGGAAATACAAGGGCGAATGGGAAAAGATGAGCGAAAGAGTGGGGTATTGGGCCGATATGGACAACCCCTACGTCACCTACGACGACAAGTATATCGAATCGGAGTGGTGGGCGCTCAAAGAAATGCATAAAAAGGGGCTTTTATACAAGGGTCACAAAATAGTGCCCTATTGCCCCCGTTGCGGTACGGCGCTGTCCTCGCACGAGGTGGCGCAGGGCTACAAGCTCGTAAAAGAAAATTCGGCGGTCGCGCGTTTTAAGGTAAAGGGCTATGAAAACCGCTATATCTTGGCATGGACGACCACGCCTTGGACGCTTCCATCCAACGTCGCTCTGTGTATGAACCCGACCGAGCCCTACGTTGAGATAGAGGCTGACGGCGCAAACTACATTCTCGCCGAGGCTTTGGTTTCCAAATTCTTCGAAGAATATAAGGTTGTAGTAAGAAAGGTCGGCAAAGAGTGGGAGGGCTTGGAATACGAGCCGCTGTTCCCCGAAACAAGCGCGGAAATCGTCCGCATTTCCCCCGCAAGCGCGCCCCTAAAAGCCCACTTCGTCGTCTGCGACGGCTACGTGACGATGGCGGACGGCACGGGCGTCGTGCATATAGCTCCGGCGTTCGGCGAGGACGACTATAAAGTAGGCAAAAAATACAATCTGCCCGTCGTCCAGCTGGTAAACGAAAGGGGTTGCTTCGACGAGAGATTCGAAAGCCTCAACGGCCTTTTCGCCAAAAAGGCGGACAAACCGATATTGGAGAGACTCGAAAGGGAGGAAAAGCTGTTCAAGGTTATTCCGTTCGAGCACGATTACCCGCATTGCTGGCGCTGCGACACGCCCCTTTTGTACTACGCGCGCTCGAGCTGGTTTATCGCCGTGACCAAAGTAAAGGACGAGATAATCGCGGCCAACCGTTCGGTAAATTGGATGCCCGACACAATTAAAGAGGGTAGAATGGGCAACTTCCTCGAAAACGTAATAGATTGGGGTCTTTCACGCGACAGATATTGGGGTACGCCCCTGCCCGTCTGGGTATGTCCCGACTGCGGCGAAATCGAGGTGATGGGCAGCAAGGCGGAATTAAAAGAAAAGTGCGCGCTTCCCGCAGACAAGGACGTTGAGCTTCACCGCCCCTATCTCGACGACCTCACCTGCAAATGTCCCAAGTGCGGCGGCAAGATGAAGAGGACGGCCGAGGTAATAGATTGCTGGTTCGACTCCGGCTCGATGCCGTTCGCGCAATATCACTACCCGTTCGAGAACAAGGAGACCTTCGATGCGACCTTCCCCGCCGATTTTATATCGGAGGCGGTTGACCAGACCCGCGGTTGGTTTTATACGCTGCTCGTCATAAATACGATACTGTTCGGCAGGGCGCCCTTCAAAAACTGTATAGTTCTGGGTCACGTGAACGACAAAAACGGCGTAAAAATGTCCAAGCACAAGGGCAACGTGGTTGACCCTTGGAGCGTGCTCGACAAACAGGGCGCCGACGCCGTCCGCTGGTACTTCTACACGGGCAGCGCGCCTTGGCTGCCGTCGCGATTCTACGAGGACGCCGTGTCCGAAGCGCAGCGCAAATATATAGGTACGCTGTGGAACGCATACGCCTTTTTCACGCTCTATGCCGAAATCGACAAGTTCAACCCCGCCGACTACCCTATTGAAAAGTGTAAGCTCACGCTTATGGACAAATGGATTTTATCGGAGCTGAACAGCCTGATAAAATCGGTCGACGAAAGCCTGTCAAGGTATGAGATAACCGAGAGCTCGCGCGCGATACAGAGCTTCTGCGATACACTTTCCAATTGGTATATAAGGAGGGGCAGGGAGCGCTATTGGGGCAGCGAGATGACCGAGGACAAGGCGGCGGCCTATGCAACGCTCTACGAAGTTTTGGTAGTGCTTGCAAAGGTGACCGCGCCCTATACGCCCTTCATCGCGGAAATGATATATCAAAACCTCGTGCCGCAGTTCTTCGGCGACGCGCCCAAGTCCGTTCATCTCTGTGCGTTTCCGGTCGCCGACGAAAAGCTTATCGACAGAGAGCTCGAAAAGGGTATGGACGGCGTTATGGACATAGTAGTTTTGGGTCGTGCCGCAAGGAACGCGGGCAACCTCAAAAACCGTCAGCCCCTCGCCGAAATGGTGGTGGTAAGCGGCAGAAGCTTTTCCCTTTCCGAAGAGGAAAAGGCGATAATTTTAGAGGAGCTCAACGTAAAGAAACTTACCTATGCCGACGACGCCGCCAAGTATATCGGCTACAAACTCAAACCACAGCTTAAAACTCTCGGGCCCAAGTACGGCAAAAAGCTCGGCGCAATCACCGCGTTTTTGAACGGTTGCAACGGGCAGGAGGTGGTCGCCGCGGTCAAGGACGGCGGCACCTACACAATCGCCGATATAGACGTTGTGCTTACCGAGGAAGATTTGCAGATATTCACCGAGAGCGCGGAGGGCTACGTGTCCGCCGCCGACAACGGAATAACCGTCGCTCTCGACGCGACGTTGACCGAACAGCTTATAGACGAGGGCGTAGAGCGCGAGCTCGTGTCCAAGATTCAGAATATGAGAAAGGAGGCGGGCTTCGAGGTCACCGACCGTATAGAGGTGTACTATACCGCAACCGGCAGAGTGGGCAAAATTCTCGCACGGGCGGCGTTCGCACCTTCCGTGCTTGCGAACAAGGTGGCGGAAGGCGTACACGAAGGCTTCACGAAAGAGTTGTCTGTCAACGGCGAAAAAGCAACACTCACCCTCGTGAGATAAACGGAATTAAATTTTTACGGTCATCCCGAGCGCGTTTTACAGGTCATCCCG
>CAZELQ010000102.1:0-3177 GCA_964513195.1 uncultured Clostridia bacterium
AATTACTACAAATTAAGTTAATTTCCGCATAGCGGAAAAAGCGGGCGGGCGCAGTAAACTTGCGCCCGCCTTTTGTTTTCCGCCCGCGCGGCTTTCAGGCGCCGCCGTCGTGCTCGGCAATCACCCGCCCGTCGCCTCCGTCCACGAGGTAGGCGTGCACGTTTTTGTCTCTGTCGCAAAGGCCTACGTAATAATAGCACCCCTCGTCGTATAAAAGTCTTAAAATAATTTCTCCCTTAAACGCGCCGTTTTCACATAGGTTTTCAAACCGTTCGCCGTCGTATTCCCTTACGCAGTCGAGCGCGCTTTTGCCGTCTATCGCGCCCTCCGCGGCCACGTTTTTAATTTCTATTTCGCGTTCCTTTCCGTCGAGGGTAACCGTAGCGGAGAGCGATGCGCCGCTCAGCTCCCCGTCGGGAAAGCTCAGATAAAAATTGCGCGCCGTCGCCATATAGCTCATCTCGCCGCCCTTTTCGCCTATTTTTATTTCCGCTTCGCCGCAGTCGCCGTCGTAAGTTAAGTAAATTTCGGTCAGATGCGAAGTCTTGCCCTTAATTCCGTCTAAAAGATAGGGGGTCTCTCTCTCGACCGAGTACGCCCTAACCTCCAAATCGTCGCCCTCGTAAAGGTAGAAGCCGCTCCTGTATTCGGAGACGTAGGCAAAGTAATCGGTTTCGGTTTTGCAGGCGGTAAATAAAGTTACGGGCGCCAAACAAACTATCAGCGCGGTTAAAATTTTTTTCATAGTAAAATGTATTTAAGTCAAAGTAATAATATGATAACCGCTTTCAAACAGTTGATTTTTTTTCTGCCCCGTGATAGAATAAAAAAAATATTCTTTTAAGATTTTCAGGTATTTTTTTGGAAAAGTTGGTCGTAAAAACGGCGGTCAAAACCGTCCTTATAGTTTTGGGATTGTTTTTGGTCGTGTTTGCGGTTTTCAACTTTGCCTTCCCCCAGCATATGGCGACTATAATGGAAGAGACGGGTCACTACAACCTCGCCTTGAAATACGCCGATATGCGCTATTCCTATACGAAAAATTGCGACGATTTGGCGCGCTGCTTCGAGGACAGCATAGCCCTCGGCGACAGCGAATATATAATCGAATACGGCGAAAAGCTCACCGCCCACAGCGACTACGAAAGGCTCTGCCGCACGAAAAGAGACGGCTACGGCGACAACTACAGCTATGACAACAGGGTCAAGTCCAAGCTCGCCGTCGCCTATTACGATTCGGGAGTGCAGCGCCAAAAGGACGGAAAAGAGCAGGAGAGCGCCGACCTGAAGTCCAAGGCGATAAAGCTCGCCTACGACAGCAACGGGGGCGGCAGCTTCGAGTACGGCAACGCGCTTATGTCGCTTGCCGCGCGCATACGCACCGAGGGCGACAAAGAATCGGCAAACGCCGTATACGAAATTCTGGACACGATAACCCCCGCCGACCAAACCGAGCAAGGCTATTTGGTGGAAGTTAAAACCATATTAAAAACGGTAGCAGTAAGTTAGTTTACCGGTATATTTTGCAAGGAGAGTGTACATATGAGTAAAATCGTAAAAGAAGCGCTTACTTTCGACGACGTGTTGTTAATTCCGTCCGCTTCGGACGTTTTGCCGTCCACCGTTGATTTGCGCACGCAGCTGTGCGATGGAATAAATCTGAACGTTCCATTGGTCAGCGCCGCGATGGACACGGTTACCGAATCCCGCTTGGCAATCGCCATAGCAAGGGAGGGCGGCCTCGGCGTAATTCATAAAAATATGAGCATAGAGGAGCAGGCGTCGCAGGTCGACAAAGTAAAGCGCAGCGAGCACGGCGTCATAACCGACCCGTTTTTCCTCACTCCGGACGAGCCGGTGTCGGCCGCCCGCGCGCTTATGGAAAAATATCGCATTTCGGGCGTGCCCATAACCAAGGGCGGCAAGCTCGTCGGCATACTCACCAACCGCGATTTGCGCTTCGAAACCGATTTCGACCAGCCCATTTCCGCCATAATGACAAAGGAAAACTTAGTTACGGCTCCCGAGGGCACCTCCCTTTCAGAGGCGCAGAAGATACTCGGCAAGCACCGCATAGAAAAGCTGCCTATCGTCGACAAGAACGGTATGCTTAAGGGGCTTATAACCATAAAAGATATCGAAAAGGCCATACAGTACCCCAACCGCGCAACCGATAAAAAGGGAAGACTTCTGGTCGGCGCGGCAATCGGCGCAACCGTCGATATGCTCGACAGAATCGAGGCGCTCGCAAAAGCCCACGTAGACGTTCTCGTGCTCGATTCCGCCCACGGCCATTCCAAGAATATAATAAGACACGTGGAGGAGGCAAAAAAGCACTACCCCGACCTGCCGCTCGTTGCGGGCAACGTAGCCACGGCCGAAGCCACCCACGACTTGATTGCCGCAGGCGCCGACGTGGTAAAGGTCGGCATAGGCCCCGGCTCTATCTGTACCACCCGTATCGTTGCGGGCATAGGCGTTCCCCAGCTTACGGCCGTTATGGACTGCGGCGAGGAAGCCGACAAGATGGGCAAGCGCATTATCGCCGACGGCGGCGTTAAGTATTCGGGCGATATAGTCAAGGCAATAGCCGCAGGCGGCAGCGCGGTTATGCTCGGTTCGCTGTTCGCGGGCACCGCCGAAGCCCCCGGCGAGCTTGAAATATATCAGGGCAGAAGCTTCAAAACCTATCGCGGAATGGGCTCGCTTCCCGCAATGGCAAAGGGCGGCAAGGACAGGTATTTCCAGTCCAACGCCGTAAAGTTCGTGCCCGAAGGCGTCGAGGGCAGAGTGCCTTACAGGGGCGCGCTTGCGGATATTATATTCCAGCTTATGGGCGGCCTGCGCGCAGGTATGGGCTATACGGGCAACGCAACCATCGACGATTTGCGCAAGAACGGCAGGTTCGTAAAGATGACGTCGGCGTCTCTTGCCGAAAGCCACCCTCACGACATTTCAATCACCAAGGAAGCGCCCAACTATTCACCCAAGCATTTATAAAATAAAAAAGGCGTAAGCCCTCCGCTTGCGCCTTTTAATAATTTTTTCTCTGTTTATAAGCGTCGCATTTCTGTGTCGCGCTGTGGCAACCTTCAGTCATTTACTTCTATGTAAACTCCTTCAGGTTTTCCTCGCGCTCCTTGAACTGCTCGCTTCTAACCAGAGTAATGGGCTTGG
>CAZELQ010000103.1:0-3018 GCA_964513195.1 uncultured Clostridia bacterium
TACCTCTATTCGTTATATATTATACCAACCGCCGCTTGCTCCGTCAAACGATTGGAAGAGTTTTTCCGCCGATTTTGAATTTAAAACGCCAAACGGGCCGCGGCGGCTCCGCTACTCACCCGACGGTTCGCTTTATACAAAAAATCGGCGCAGCCGTTGCCGTCTGCACCGATTTGCTTTATACGTGTTTTTTTGCGACCGCGTTACGGGGCCGCTACTCACCCGACGGATTTAATGCGCTTTCCCGCCAAGTCGATTTCCTTACGGAAGCCGTCCAATGCGGAGTTCAAATCATCCGTCTTGTATTCCCCGTCTGCCAACGCGGCAAAAATATTACGGGCGGCGCGGGCGACGCTCTTTTCGGTTTCACCGTCCATACGCGAAACTTCCGCCGCGCCGTCGGCGTTGAGAAAGACGATATCGGGCAATCCGTTTCCGTCCGAATTGTGAAAATAGAGATCGAACTCGCCGTCGCCCGTCAGGTCGACTGCCAAAGTGTCGATATCGCCGTCGCCGACCGAATCCATTAAAGCGATATCGGGTGCGCCGTCGCCGTCCAAATCAATCAAAATTTCGTCCTTAGCGCTACGCACCAACGTTTTTTCGAAGCCCTCGTCCGTTTTCATTTTAAGTTTTATTTTACGCAACGTTTCCATAGAATTAACCTCTTTTATAAAAAATATTTCTTTATATTAAGCCGTCTTTTTACCACCTGCCGCGACCGCCTCTCGGCCCGCCCATCGGCGGAGGACCGCCCATAGGCCCTCTGTACATGGGGCGCCTGCGGTGGGTAAGTCTGTGCGCAAGGGAACCCAATGCGGCCGTTCCGAGAACCACGCCGCCGATCGTAGCCGCCGTTTTTGCGGTATTCGATGCGCTTTTACCCGTTGCGGCAACCGACCCGCCCGCGAGGTTTGCGCCGCAATTCGGGCAATAATTGGTGCTGCCGGTTATTTCGGCGCCGCAATTCGGACAATAGTTAGCCATATATACACCTCCGTTACAAAAATTTACGTTATTTTAATTTCGCTTTCCTTAATCCGCCGACCACCACGGAAAGCGCGTTGCGGCCGTTAAACCGCCGCAAATTGGCTGTTGTACAGCTCCGCGTAAAAGCCGCCCTTTTTAAGAAGCTGCTCGTGGTTGCCCTGTTCGATGATATCGCCGTCCTTCATTACGAGTATAACGTCGGCGTTGCGGATTGTGGAAAGACGGTGCGCGATGACGAACGAAGTTCTGCCTTCGGTAAGCCTATCCATTGCATCCTGAATGACGAGTTCCGTCCTCGTATCGACGGACGAAGTGGCTTCGTCGAGAATGAGTAGGGGCGAGTCCTTTACCATAGCGCGCGCAATGGTTAATTGCTGCTTTTGCCCCTCGGAGAGGTTGAGAGCGTCGTTGAGCATCGTATCGTAGCCGTTCGGCAAGCTCTTGATGAAGTGTTCAAGCCCGACGGCTTCGCAGATTTCGTCGAGTTTTTCGTCGCTTACTCCCTTTTGGTTGAACACGAGGTTTTCGCGTATGGTTCCGCCGAACAGCCAGGTGTCCTGCAAAATCATATCGAACAGCCCGTGAACTTCTTCCCTCTTCATATCTTTCGTGGAAACGCCGTCAATCGTAATATCGCCCTCACACTCGTAAAAGCGCATTAAAAGATTGACTATCGTCGTTTTTCCCGCGCCCGTCGGGCCGACTATTGCAACTTTTTGCCCTGCTTTCAGACTTGCGGAAAAATCGTGAATGATAATTTTTTCGGGATTATAGCCGAACCGCACGTACTTAAATTCCACGTCGCCGCGGACGGTGGGAAGAGTCGCCGTTTTTTCGTCCTCACGCTCCATTTCGGGCGCTTCGATAAATTCGAACACGCGCCTCGAAGCCGCGGACGCCTGTTGAATCGAAGTCATGGACTGCGCAAAGGTCGAGAGCGGCTGCGAAAACAACCTCGCATACAAAACGAACGCCATAATCGTGCCGAGCGTGACCGCCGTATTTCCGTTTACGATAAACGCAACGCCTACGATGAAGATGAGCGCGTATGAAAGATTGCCGACGAAGCCCATTATCGGCGCCATCATTCCGGAAAGGAACTGCGATTTCGAATTGTCTACGAACAAATCCCCGTTCGTTTTGGAAAACTTTTTAAGCTCGGACGGCTTTCCGCAATAGGACGAAACGACGTTATGGTTGGTGTACACCTCTTCGATTTGCCCCTCCATTTTACCGAGGTCGACCTGCTTGCGGTTGAAGTATTTCTGCGACCGCCCGAGAATGACGCCCATGCAGAGGAATCCGACTAAGGCGGTGCCTATGGTGACGAGCGCGAGAATCCAATTCGTTTCGAACATTTTGTAGATAACGCCGATAAACAGCGCAAGCGCACTCGTTAGGTTTGCGACGCTCGAAGCAAGCGTCTGGCTGATTATGTCGACGTCGTTTGTGACGCGGGAGAGAAGGTCGCCTTTCGTCGTCGTGTCGAAATAGTTGAGCGGCACCTTGTTTAGCTTACTGTCGATTGCAGAACGCAATTTTTTGGAGGTGTACTGCGTAACGGTCGCCATAATAAATTGGCTTACGTACCCCGCAACGGCGCCGACGGCGTAAATAATGACGAGCGTGACGCAGACGTCCACGAAAGCGGAGAGGTCTACGCCGTTTGGATTGGTTACGCCGTCTTGCAAAAGATTCGTAAGGCCTTTTATTTTCTCGGGGCCGATAATCGTACAGACCGCGCCGCCGACCGCAAAGATTATCGAAATAAAAATGAAAGGCAGATAGCGCTTACAGAACGCAACGAGCTTCCCGAGAGATTTTAAATCCGTTTTTTCTTGCGGCATATTATTTCTTCTTCCCATAGGTGCGGGCATATTACAATTCCTCCTTTGAAAGCTGCGATAGCGCGATTTCACGATAGACGGGGCAATTTTTCATCAGGTCGTCGTGCTTGCCCAACCCGACCGCCTTTCCGCCGTCGAGAACGAGAATTTGGTCTGCGTTCTTAATCGTGCCGATACGCTG
>CAZELQ010000104.1:0-2869 GCA_964513195.1 uncultured Clostridia bacterium
ACGGACTGCGTATGGTGGGATCCTCACGTCGCTTCGCTCCTCAGGATGACCTGTTATGGCGGACTTCGTATTCGGCTAACCGTGACGGCAACGATAAAAAAACAGCTATCGGGAGATAGCTGTTTTTTTATATTAAGCGGCGGTTTCAATCGAAGTAACCCTTGTATTCTATTTTTAATCGGCTGTCCGGGAAGAGCCGCGCGAACAGGTCGATAAAATAGTCGTCGGTCATGCTCGCTATGTAGTCGGCGACGATTGTGTTCGGCTCCTCCTTTCCGTAGGGTTCGCCGCGCCTATAATGGCTTGCGTTGACGTAGGCTATATGGTGTGTGAATACGGTGGAGGCGTCGTCGCCCCTTTTGAGGTCGTAGAGCAGCTTTTCGTAGAGCATGCCCATCATCGGCTTTACGGTGTCCTCAAGGAATTTGCGCGCCGGGTCGCTCTTGTATACGAGCGCATAATTCGTCGCCTTTGCGGCTTTGAGCGCCTCGAAGTGCTTTTCGTCCAGCTTGATAAAGTCCTTGCCGTAGCTGTTCTCTATTATGTTGACCATAAGGTTGTTTATAATCTCCGCATTGAAGCCGCCTATGTCGCTTTTGAATTGGCTCTCTGAGACGACGTGCGCGCGCTCGGCGTCCTGTCTGTCCTTGCCGAGGTAGGCGATAATGTCGGACACTCTCACCACGCATCCCTCTAAGGTGGAGGGCACCAATTTTTTCACGGCCGATTTATCGACGTAGCACTGCTCTATCTGCCTGTCGAACTCCCCGAAGCTTTCAAGGGGTTGCGGACGGTATTCGCATAGCTCCATTTCGCCGTCGTGGGCGGCAATGCCGTCGAGCGTTTGCAGCGATATATTATAGGGGTAAATGCCGTCGAGCACCCTCACGGAGTGTATGTTGTGGGCGAAGTGGCGGCCGCTGTGCGCGTACAGGAGCTCGTCGAGAAATTGTTCGCCCGCGTGGCCGAAAGGAGTATGGCCGATATCGTGCCCGAGCGCTATGGCCTCTATCAGGTCGAGGTTCAAATTGAGCGCGCCGCCTATCGTTCGGGCAATGCGCGAGACGAGCTGGACGTGCAGACCACGGCGGGTCAGGTCGTCGTTTTTATAAAAGGAGAACACCTGAGTTTTGTCGGCGTAGCGGTTGTAGTAGGGGCAGTTCATTATTTTGTCTATGTCCCTGACGAACGCGGGGCGCCAAACCGTGCCGTAGTCGTGGCTGTTGTCCTTGCGTCTTATAGCGTCGGCGTTCCCGCACGCGACGCGGCGGAATGAGCCGTCCGCTTTTTCACGCTCTATTTTTGCCGTAAGCTTGTCGGAAAGATTTTCGTACATACTCTTATTATATCTTAATTTCCGCGTTAAGTAAAGGGCGTGTGCCCGCCTGTTAAAACGATTTTTTACGATTACCGTTTCAGGCGGTAGGTGCGGCCTTCGCCGATGCCGTCGCAGGCAACTATTCCTGCGGCAATCAGGTCGGCCAATAGCCCGAAAATCCGCGAGCTTTCCACCCCCAAAAGCTTGCAAAGGTCGGCGCCCGTTCCGCCGGCGTGGTCGGTGAGATAGTCTATAATCGCCGCCTTCTGCGCCAAGGCTTCGGCGTCCGAATTTGCCGTGGGCGTCTTTTCGCTTCTGCTTCCGATCGAAAGATGAAGCGTGATTCTGTCGGGGTCGAAGCTCTCGGAGATAGAGGGGGTAACCCAGCCCCGCTTTTCCCATACGGAATAGATATGCGGCAGACCGCTGCCCGTGCCGCTGCCTACGTCCACGAGATTGAACATTTTTATAAGCGCGCCGTTCCGCGGGTCGGAAACGCCGCCCGCCTTGGCCGTTTCGAGGTCGATTCTGAAGCCGCCGGGGTTGGAAAAGGAAATAGAGTCCCTCTCTCTTATAATCCGTATTCCCTGCCTGCCGTAATAGTCGGCGTTTATCAGACAGTTGGCCAGCGCCTCCTTAAGCGCCTCATACACCGGCGAAGCATCGCCGTTCCCCAAGGCGGTAAGAGGGGCGCAATTTTCCGCCAATTTTTCGGAGACCGAAAGGTAAAAGTCGAATATATTACCGCTCCAATCGCCCTTTGCAGACGTGATCGTCTCCGCAATGCCGCAATCAGACGACTGCCGATATTCGAGCAGATAGCGCGGGTATCGATTAAGTATTTCCGCCTTTATGCCGAACATTAAAAGCCCTGCGGCGGTGGGGTGCATTTTGCCGTCGTCGCCGCGCCCGACTGCGCCCAGCTTATATAAAAATTCGTCGTCGCCGAGTGTATTCCAAACGTGGCGTGGTCTGCATGCCTCCATCATAGCGCGGTAGCGGCGGACGCTTCCGTAATCCAGAGAGGACGGCGCCGCGTCTCCGAGTACCAGCATATCCTGCGTCTTTACCGCTGCGTCGCGAAGCATTGCCTCGACCTCTTCTTTCGTGCACCTGTAATCGCCCTCGCCGTTTCTGCGGTAGGCGCCCGAAAAGGGATTACCCCCTATATATATAGGCTTGTCGAAGCGGTGCGCGCGCGGTACGGTGATTGCTATAATGCGCTTGCCGTCCACAACCTCGACCGAGACGTGCCTATCCGCAAGCACGTTTGCGTTTACTTTTTCGGGGTCGTTAACGGTATTCCAAAATTCCCCGATCAGCTTGTCCGGGTCAGGCAAACCGACGGCGTGCAGGGAGTGGTCGGGGCGTTCTATAACGCCGAGAAGAATAACGCCGCCCAAAGTGTTGGCAAAGGCCGAGTAGGTTTCCCATACGCTCTGCGGGAAGCCGCCCAACGCCTTTTTTGCCTCTATGCGGTTGTTTTCACGGTAGCTTTCGAGATTTCCGAAATCAATCATAAATCCGCCCCCGATAGTTCTTTATTCTATT
>CAZELQ010000105.1:0-2850 GCA_964513195.1 uncultured Clostridia bacterium
TGAGAATATACCGCCGCTTGCCCGTTGGGATTCCTCGGCAGGCTCGGAATGACCGCTTGCCGCCCGCGATAACCGTAGAGGGCAACGCCTCCGAAAAATCGTAAAAATATCGTTCGCCCCAAGAACGAGATTTTTACGGGAAAACCCATTCAACACGAAACGTAAGATTTTTTGCGGTGAAAAGATATATACGCATAATCGCCAAACACGTGAAATAAACAAAGCAAGGAGTAATTTAATGAATTTACCCGTTCACAAGTATGGCAAAACCGAAAGAAGAAAGTTCGGTAAAATCAACGAAGTCATCGACATTCCCGACCTCGTTGAGATTCAGAAATCGAGCTACGACACTTTCATCAATGAGGGCATAGGGGAGGTGTTCGAGGATTTCTCGCCCATCACCGACTATTCCGACCACTATGAGTTGTATTTTCTCAACCATTGGTTCGACGAAAAGCCCAAGTACGACGAAAAGGAGTGCCGCAACCGCGACGCAACCTACGCGCTTCCGCTGCACGTCAAGGTCAGGCTGGTAAACAAGGTCAAGGACGAGGTCATCGATCAGGACGTCTTTATGGGAGAGTTCCCCCTTATGACCGAATCGGGTTCCTTTATTATCAACGGCGCCGAGCGCGTTATCGTTTCACAGCTCGTCCGTTCGCCCGGCAGCTACAACGCCATGGAGAGGGACAAGACCGGTAAGGAAATGTACGGCACGACCGTAATCCCCAACCGCGGCGCTTGGCTGGAGTTCGAGCAAGACGCTCAGGGCGTTCAGTGGGTGCACGTAGACAGAAAGCGTAAAATTTGTTCCACCGTTCTTCTTAGGGCGTTGGGTTTCGGCTCGGACAGGGCGATACTCGACCTGTTCGAGGGCGAAAAAATGATAGAGGACACTATCGCAAAGGACACCACCAAGTCCGAGAGCGACGGCCTTATCGAATTGTACAGAAGGCTGCGCCCCGGCGAAGTTCCCACAGAGGCTTCCGTACGCCAGCATCTCACCAACCTTTTCTTCGACCCCAGACGTTACGACGTGGTAAAGGTCGGCAGATACAAGTTCAATAAAAAGCTCAACCTTTCTTACCGTCTTGCCGGCTGCACGCTGGCAGAGGACGTGTTCAATCCCGAAACGGGCGAGCTTCTGGCATCCGCCAAGGAAGTCGTTTCCGACGCCAAGGCGGTTGAAATTCAGGACGCGGGCGTAAACGAAGTTTTCGTAATCGTAAACAACGGCGAGCAGGGCGACGTAAGGCACAAGATTATCGCGAACAACACGGTGAACTTCAAGGCGCTTTCAGACAAGAACCCCAAGACGTTCGGTCTGCTCCCCACCGTATATTACCCCAACTTTGCGTTCTGCAAGCAGCTCGCCGAGGAGTGTAAGACGGCCTCCTGCGAGGAAGTCGCGAACAGATATCTCGATAAAATCAACTCCATTTACTACACCGTAGAGGTGGAGGAAACCGAGGACGAAAAGCCAGAGGAAAAGAAGAACCGCGAGAAGAGGCACGAGCAGCGCGTGCGCTTCGTAGAGGCCTGCAAGCTGTTCGTCCGCCTGCTCGAAAGCGACAAGGAAACGCTCGATGCGGAAGAGAAAAAGACGATTAAGCCCATCATCGAAAAGCTCAATCATAAGCACATAACGGTCGACGATATCGTTGCGGCAATCTCCTCCAACATAGATTTGCAGTACGGTATCGGCACGATAGACAATATCGACCACCTCGGCAACCGCCGCGTGCGTTCGGTGGGCGAGCTTCTCACCAACCAGCTACGCATAGGCATCTCCAGATTGGAGAAGTTAATCAAGGAAAGAATGGCGACCCAGGACGCTATGGAAATCACCCCGTCCGGACTCGTCAACGTCCGTCCCGTATCTGCGGTAATAAGGGAGTTCTTCGGTTCTTCCCAGCTGTCGCAGTTCATGGATCAAACCAATCCCGCGGCAGAGCTTACCCATAAGCGTAAGCTTTCCGCCCTCGGCCCCGGCGGTCTTAACCGCGACAGGGCTACGTTCGAGGTGCGCGACGTTCACCACTCTCACTACGGCAGACTTTGCCCCATAGAGACCCCCGAAGGCCAGAACATAGGCCTTATCTCCTCGCTTGCGACTTTCTCCAAGGTAAACGAATACGGCTTTATTATGAGCCCCTACCGCAAGGTTGTAAAGGACGAAAACGGCGTCGCTACGGTAACCGACCACGTCGACTATCTAACCGCCGACGAGGAGGACAAGTACGTCGTAGCGCAGGCCAACGAGCCTTTGGACGAAAACAACCATTTCGTCAACACGCATATCGGCTGCCGCCATCAGGATTTGATTACCCAGATGACCCCCGACAAGATGGACTATATGGACGTAAGCCCCAAGCAGCTTGTCTCGGTCGCTACCGCGCTTATTCCTTTCCTTGAAAACGACGATACCAACCGTGCCCTTATGGGCTCCAACATGCAGCGTCAGGCCGTTCCCCTTATGAAAACGGAGAGCGCGATCGTCGCAACGGGTATAGAGGCGGCAATCGCGCGCGACTCGGGCGTTATCGTCCGCGCTAAGGAAGCGGGCGTCGTCGAGGGCTGCGCTTCCGATATGATAAAGATACGCGAGGACAGCGGACTCGTTACCGAATACAAGCTGAAGAAGTTCGAACGTTCCAACCAGAATACCTGCCTCAACCAGCGCCCCATAGTCAATACGGGCGACCGCGTTGAAAAGGACGAGATAATCGCCGACGGTCCCGCGACCAACAACGGCGAGCTCGCACTCGGCAAGAATATCTTAATAGGTTATATGGAATAGGAGGGATATAACTACGAGGACGCAATCCTCATTTCCGAAAAATTAGTACA
>CAZELQ010000106.1:0-2816 GCA_964513195.1 uncultured Clostridia bacterium
TTACCGAGGTTACGCTAAGCGACGGCAGCACCGACTATACCGTGGACTTTGGAAATTTCGCCGAGTATTATAAAAACGAAAAAGCCGAAACCGATTCCTCTTGGTCGTCCAAGACGGAAGAAGAGGTGTTCGAAGCGCTTGCCGACGTTTATATGGAGGAGCATACCTCTTACGACGGCAGCTTCGACAAAGGCGTCGTAAACCTTAAAGATGACAGCAGCACGAGGGAGGACAAGCTCACCTCTACCGCAGTCGCCGTGCGCAATACTCTGGTAAGCTACTACCTCGAGGGTCCTGCCGCGCTGGAAGTGAAAATGTTCTACGAGGGCGGGAACGAGAAGTACTCCAAGGGTACCAACAACAGCTTTTTGTGGGTGCGCAACCTATGGTACCCCGACTCCACGCTGAACAAGGAGCTGCCCAGCTTCGAAAAGTTCCAATCCACCGTATCTAAAGCGAATATCGGCGACGACTACGAGGAATCCTATAATAAGGTAACCGCCGCGCTCACCGCGCAGAAGAGCCACTACAACGGCTACTTCGTATTGATAGTTCTGTCGATAGGTCTTATGCTGTTACAGCAGTTTATATCGATGCGCGCCAACAAGTCGGTAAACGATTTGAGCACGGTCGACGGTTCGGGAGCGCGCACGAATAAGTGGATGCTTGTAATGATGCCCATAATCTACGGCATATTCTCATTCTTTTACAGCGCGTCGTTCTCGCTGTATATGATTACCAATACCGTGTACGGTATAGTAACCATGCTAATCGTAAATAAGAGCGTCGACGTGTGGTTCAAAAAGAAAGAAGAGAGCGGACAGCTCGATGAAATCCTCACCAAATCCGCCAAAAAGAGGGAGCAGAAGGCGGCGGCCCGCGCTTCCGCGGCGGCGGCACGGAACAGAGGCAAAAAAAGATAGTATTTTTCAGGAGTAGAAATGGAGAAAGAAAACGTTTACACCGGCAAGACGGTGGAGGAAGCAACGGCAATCGGATTAGAGGCGCTCGGCATCACCGAAGAAGAGGCCGAAATCACCGTTTTGGAGGAAGGCAAGAAAAAGCTTATCGGCGGTTCCAAGGCGAGAGTTAAGATAGTCAAAAAGCTGTCCGGCGGACAGAAAGCGACAGAATTTATCGACGGGTTAACCGAAATTCTGGGCGTTAACTGCGTGAGCGAAGTGGTAAGCGACGGCGAAAAGCTGGAGATAAACCTTACTTCAACGGAGAGCAGCAGAATAATAGGCCGTCACGGCGAGGTGCTCGACGCCATTCAGGCTCTTGCGGGCGCGGTTGCGAACATAGGCAACGAAAACTATAAAAAGGTAGTCGTCGACTGCGAAAATTACAGGTCGGGGCGTGAAAAAACCCTTGTCGACCTTGCGCACAGGCTGGCAAAAAAGGCGGTTGAAAAACAGCGCAGAATTACCTTGGAGCCGATGAATCCCTATGAAAGACGCATAATTCATTCGGCGCTTTCGGACAGCACGGAGGTTAAGACCATCTCCAGCGGCAAGGAGCCGACGAGGTTCGTAATTATCGTACCCAACAACGAGAGGCCGTACGATCGCCGCGACGACCGCGGCTTCAAGCGCGGCTTCAAAGGCGATGACAGACGCGGAGAAAGACACGGCGACAGGGGAAGGGGCGACAGACCCCGCGCATCCCGTCCGTCGGGCGGTTCTTCCGCGAGGGGCAAAAAAGAAATACACTTCGGAACGTTTTTAGGCAATTCCAACGACTCCGGGGAGTAAAACAGGTCAAATAAGTTTGATATCGCCGCAACGGAACGAATTTGCGGCGACGAAGGTAGGTTTTCGGCTCAACACTACCGCATAAAAAAACCGAGGAGAAACGCGTTATAAAAATGCGGAACGGTTTATCTACGGCCGTTCCGTTTTTTTACGGCCGTAACGCGTGAAAAAAAGATGAAGAAAAAGCATTTCACCACCCTTATGATTTGCCGTGCGGGTCTGATTGCGGCGCTGTACGTAGCGCTGACGATGCCGTTCGGCGCTCTGGCATTCGGGCCTTTCCAGATACGCCCGTCGGAAGCGCTCACTCTGCTTCCGCTGTTCTACGTTGAGGCCATACCCGGCCTGTACGTAGGTTGCATACTTGCGAACGCTATGTCCGCGTACGGCGTTTACGACGTGTTTCTGGGCAGCTTGGCCACCCTTTTGGCGGCCCTGTGTACGTACGTCTGCGGCAGGCTGATTAAGAAACTGCCCCTGAAAATAGCGGTCGGCGGCTTATTCCCCGTGCTTTTTAACGCGTTCATAGTGCCCGCCGTGTGGCTGCTTGCGGGCAGCGACGTCGCCTATTGGTATCAGTTCGGGTGCTTCATATTAAACGAGGGCGTGTGGGTGTATGCTTTGGGCATACCCATGTGCATAACCGTGTACTCGCTCATTAAGAAAAACGTGAAGAGTATGATGCCGTATGCCAAATTTCACACAAAAAGCACAAAAATAACTTGATAAATATTTATATATATAATATAATTGCAATCAGAAATATAAATATTTTACAACGGAGATAACCTCATGACTATTACGGAAGCAGTTGCTAAGCGCTTGGGAGCGATCCTCAAATCGCGCGGTATGAAGAAAAAGACGTTGGGCAGTCTGCCCGGCGTAAAGTCGCAGAGCATCAGCAATATTTTCAGAAGCAAGAGCGTTTCGGGCATCAGTATGACTACGCTTTACAGAATTTGCCGTGCCCTCGGTATGTCTATGTCGGAGTTCCTTGACGACCCCGTATTCGACGAAATCGAGTTGCCCAATTAAAGGCGGCGTGAAAATTCAATAGCGATT
>CAZELQ010000107.1:0-2747 GCA_964513195.1 uncultured Clostridia bacterium
CTATTATACTATTATGTTTTCCAAAACCAATTTGTCGAAATCCACGCTTTCGGCGAAGTCGCGCGGAAGAAAGCGCACGGTGTTGAATTTAGCAAAGTTGAATATGTGCGGCTTCATCAGTACGGGCGTGGCAATGTCCAAACTCTCGCTGATATCGGCAAGGTACTCGAAAAAGTGCGAGTAGGAAAACTTTTCGTCCCGCTCGTAGGTTATCTGCTTTATAATCTTGCCGTCTTTTATTACTTTAGCCCAAATTTTGAACATCGTACATATATTTTACTAAATTGCGGGGTAAAAGTAAACGCATTTCACTTCATTATATTGACAGAACGCCTTAAAAAAGTTAAAATAACTAAAAGACACCGTTAAGGAGAACCATAATGGAAAACTTCGAAAGGGACATTCTGGCCATATTGGAGGCCGACTCCCGTACGCCCGCCTCGCGCGTGGCGGCAATGCTCGGTATTTCCGAAGCCGAGGCAAAAAAACAGATTAAACAGCTCGAGGAAAATGGCGTTATCGTCAAATACACCGCCATAGTCAACAACGACGCCGCGGACGACGATATGGTCGAAGCGCTCATAGAGGTCAAGGTCACCCCGCAACGCGGCGCGGGCTTCGACGCCATAGCGCAGGAGATTGCCGAACACGCCGAGGTCAAAAACCTCTATCTTATGAGCGGCGCGTACGACCTCGCGGTCATCGTCGAGGGCAAGTCTTTAAAGAGCGTTTCGCGCTTCGTTTCCGAGAGGATTTCCACATACGATACCGTGCTTTCCACGGCCACCCATTTCATACTCAAAAAGTATAAGGTCGAGGGCGCGCTGATGAAAAAGAACGAACGGGAAGAGCGCATTTCCGTACAGCCGTGACAATATGAGGAGCTTCGTTAACCAACGCTCGCGCGATATAAAGCCGAGCGGAATAAGAAAATTTTTCGATATCGTACAGGTGATGGACGGCGCCATATCTTTGGGTGTGGGCGAGCCCGATTTCGTCACCCCTTGGTACATACGCGACGCCGCCGTGCGCTCGATAAAAAAGGGGCTTACACAATACACGGGCAACCGCGGACTTTTGGAGCTTCGCAAAAACATTTGCAGATATCTCGGCGAGCGCTTTTCGGTTAAGGCCGACCCCGACCATACCCTCGTCACCGTCGGTGCGAGCGAGGCAATCGACCTCGTTCTGCGCGCAATCTGCGAGACGGGCGACGAGATACTCGTGCCCGAGCCCTGCTACGTTTCCTATGCGCCCTCGGTCACGCTTTCGGGCGGTACGCCGGTCGCGGTGCAGTGCGTTGCGGACAACGACTTCGTGTTGACGCCCGAGCAGCTCAAGGCGGCGATAACCCCGAAAACGAAGGCGCTCATCCTCGCGTATCCCAATAACCCCACGGGCGCGATAATGAACGAGGAACAGCTTAGGGCGCTAATCCCCGTGATAGAAGAGCACGATTTGCTTGTCATTTCCGACGAAATTTACGCCGAGCTGACCTACGTCGGCAAGCACGTTTCCATAGCTTCGCTCGGCAATATGGCCGAACGAACGGTGGTTATCAACGGTTTTTCCAAGGCCTTTGCGATGACGGGTTGGCGCGTCGGCTTCGTTTGCGCCCCCGCCGAGATAGACGAGGCCATGTTCAAAATTCACCAATACGGCATTATGTGCGCGCCCCGCGCTTCCCAGCATGCGGCTTCGGCCGCCCTTGCCGAGGGCTTTGCGGACGGGTTTGCGGTAGTCGAAGAGATGCGCGCCGAGTACGCGCGCCGCGGCCGTTTTCTCGTCAACGCGTTCAATTCGCTCGGACTGAAATGTTTCCAACCCAAGGGAGCGTTCTACGTTTTCCCGTCGGTCGAGGTAACCGGACTTTCGGGCGAGGAGTTCGCCACGCGGCTCTTAAAGGAGCAAAAGGTTGCGGTCGTTCCGGGCAACGCGTTCGGCGACGCCGGCGAAAACCACGTGCGCTGTTCGTATGCGACCTCGCAGGAGAACCTTTCGGAGGCCATCGGCAGAATCTCCGAATTCGTAAATTCACTCCGCCGCTGAACGTGCGCCGATAGGGGCGCTAATTATTTGACATTGCGCATAAAATTATATATAATAAAGTTTGTGACAGGCGATTCCGTATGCACGGAGTCGCTGTCTTGCATAAAAAAATAAGGATGTGCCGCGGATGCGGCGTTATAAAAAGAGGTATAAATATGGCAGAACAACAATTCGTTATGACAAAGAAGAATTACGACGACCTTGTGGAGGAGCTCAACAATCTCGTTATGGTCAAGCGCCCCGAGATTATAGAGAGAATCAAGGAAGCGCGTTCCCACGGCGACCTTTCCGAAAACGCCGAATACGACGCGGCGAGGGAAGAGCAGCGCTCCAACGAGGGCAAGATTGCAGAGCTCGAATATCAGATTAAGAACGCGGTAATTCAGGAAGAGATAACCGACAATACCTACGTTCATCTCGATTCGGTCGTGACGGTATACGACGACGAGCTGGACGAAGAGGAGACTTACACCATAACCTCGGTAACAGACATCGATTTGGAGAACAACAAAATTTCCTCCGAATCTCCCGTAGGCGCCGCGCTTATGCGCAAGAAGAAGGGCGACGTAGTGGAAATCAAGTGCCCCGACGGCAGCAGCTATAAGCTTGAGATCAGAAGCATAAAATAAAAGAAGATTTATCGCCGCCGTGCTTGCTTGCCCGTGCGCCGTTACGTTGAGTTTGTTGAGGGGGCGTGC
>CAZELQ010000108.1:0-2680 GCA_964513195.1 uncultured Clostridia bacterium
GTTACAGCCGCTACGGTTTAACGCGTATTGGGCGGCGTAATATTCGTCGAACGTCTGACAGCCGCAACCCGACCAGTTGTTTCCATAGCCGCTATTACAGCCGCAACCCGACCGGTTGTTTCCACAGCCGCCGCAACGGCTGAAAAGCGTTAAAAGCCCGCACAAGCTGCAGCCGCAGTTTGAACGGGAATTATTGCATTGACACATAAGTTTAATTTTCCTTAATCCTATCGTAAATTAAAACCAAGGGTTTTCCCCCCTTGCTCTATTGATATATTCTATGTCGCGGAAAAATTTAAGGTTACAAAAAAGGCAGGCGTTTTACGCCTGCCCGCAAAATTTAGTCTCTGTCAGCTTCTCAGCTTTCTTGTGGACGCGATATGGTTCAATTCGTTCAGATAGCGCATATCTTCTTCCGAAATCTCGAAATCGAGCTTAAGATTGTCGAATATGCGCTCCCTATGAGTGCTCTTCGGCAGAGGATTGGTTCCGTTCTGAAGGCAGAATTTAAGGCAGATTTTGGCAATCGGCCTGCCGTATTTTTCGGAGAGCTTTACAAGCAACGGGTTAGTGAGAAGCTCGCCCGTGGCGAGAGGCGAATAGGCCTGCACGAGTATATCGTTTTCCATGCAATAACCGTAAATTTCCGGCTGGGTGTTTCCTATGAAGTAACGGATTTGGTTGACCATAGGCTTAACGCCCGTTGCCCCGATAAGCGGCTCTATATTTTCCGCATGGAAATTGGAAACGCCTATAGCGCGGATTTTACCCCGGTTGTACAAATCTATCATTGCCTTCCAAGCCTCGATATTGCCTTCGGTGCAATCGGCGCCGACGTTACTCCAAGGCCAAGGCGCGTGAATAAGATATAAATCGAGATAATCCACGCCGAGATTTTTCATGGAGCGGTTACAGTATTCGACAGCTTCCCCGTAAGTCTTGAACTCGGCGGGTAGCTTGGTCGTAATAAAGACGTCTTCCCTTGCGATGCCGCTGCCCGCTATCGCTTTACCGACGCTCTCCTCGTTGCCGTAGGCGTACGCCGTATCTATATGACGGTAGCCCGCCTCGAGCGCCCATTTAACGGAGTTATAGGCCTCCTCGCCGCCCTTGGTCTGCCAGGTGCCGAAGCCTATTTTGGGAATCGATACGCCGTTATACAGCGTGTAGCACTCACTCTTCAATTTGTTCGTCCTCCTTATCGGGCGCGGGCTCGGCCGAAAGCTCCTTCCGCTTTTTTAATTCTCTGTAATTGATGACCGAATACATTACAAGTGTTGCCAAAACGAGCGCCGAACATACGACCGCGAGAGAAACCGAAAGCCACGAGGGGATTTTCTCCCACAGAATGTGCATAAACATCGTCAGATATAAAAACGCGGTCGTCACCTTGCCCAGCCAACGTGCGCTGTACGTGTCGTGTGTGCGCTTAATAAATATGACGCCCTCCACGAACATGATAAATTCCTTTACTACGAAAATGATAAGCAGGGGAATTATCGCCCTTACGTACACGCAAAGGCTGCTTATCACTCCCAGCACGGTGAGCTTGTCGGCGATAGGGTCGAGTACTTTGCCCACAACGCTGACCATATTGAAATGGCGTGCAATGAATCCGTCCGCTACGTCGGTTAAAAACGATAATACCAAAAGACCCGCAGATACAAGATATTTCTTTACCAAAAACATCCACATTATAAAGGGTATCATAAGTATTCTGACGCAAGATAAAATATTGGGTATCGTAATTATCTGATTTTTTTTCAAGCCGCCACCTCTAAGCTACCTTTTAATTATATCATAACCAATGGAAAAATCAAATAAAAAACAGCCCGTTAAGGCTGTTGTCTGAGTTCTACCGAAGCCACCGTGGCAAAATAAACTTTTTCGGCGCCTCTTTTTTTAAGTTCTACGGTAGCCGCCTCCGCAGTGGCTCCCGTCGTGAGCACGTCGTCGACCAAGAGAATGGTTTTCCCCTTGACGGCTTTACGTTCGGCGCGCATGCTCCCCGTCAAATTCAGAAGTCTGTCGTCTTTGGAAAGGAACTTCTGCTGCTCGGTCTTTTTAACCTTTTTGAGGCCGTCCTTTAAAACGGGTACGCCAAGACGTTTTGACAGCGCGGCCGCGAGTAGTTGGGATTGGTTATAACCCCTCTTTCTCTGCGCGGCGGGCAACATCGGTATGTAACATATAAAGTCCGCGTCCGAAAATTCCCTGCACTTTTCGTACATCAGGTCGGCGAAATACTCCTTTAAGTACGACTTGCCGTTTTTGAAGCCGATTATAAGCTTTCTTACGCCGCCGTCGTAGACGAATACGGAGACGGCCTTATCGAAAGAGGGCGCGTTTCTCTTGCACTCCATACAAATCTGCGGAACGGTCGTCCTCCTTCCGCATACGGGACAGGTTGCCCCGTCGTTGAAAATTACCGTCGGTTTGCAGGTCTTGCAAAATCTTCCGCCGTCGAAAATTTCCCTGCCGCAGATATCGCAGGTGAAGTTTTCGGGAAAGAATATGTCAAGCAACCGGCTGAAAAATTTCATAGTTTAACTTAGTTCGTAATTTATACAATCATCATGGCGTCGCCGCATTATACGGGAGACAGGATTTCAAAACAAGTCGGAATGAGAACCTGTGCGGTACATAGAAAGAACGAGAACGTCGTCAAACTTTTCATATA